>NZ_JBFNXQ010000065.1:0-29843 GCF_041018925.1 Geodermatophilus maliterrae | reverse complement strand
GCTAGGAGGGGCGGATACGCAGGAGCTCGTGCCGTTGAGTGCCGGGCTTCGTCAGGCGGGTCCACAGCCGGGAGGTGACGTACCCGGCCCGGAACCGCCACCCGTAGGCGCGGCGCAGCGCCGTGAGGGCCTGCGGCCACTCGGCTCGGTCGACGAAGCCGGCGGTCGCCTCGACCGCGGGGCCGTGCACCCGGCCGCGGATGTCGCATGGCGCCACCGTCACCCGGGCGGTGTGCCGGAGCCGCTTGACCTTGCCGGAGTCGGCACGGGTCCAGACGACGAGGGCGTCGCCGTCGGGTGCGGCCCAGACCGGCGTCGGGACCGGCTCCCCGGTGCGGCGGAAGGTGGTCAGGCTGACGTAGGTGCTGTGCGGCAGCTCGGCCATGCCGGTCCCGGTCAGGCGGCCGGCGCCAGGGTGAGGACCCGGCGCACCGCCGCCTCCACCGCGTCGACGACCTCGGCGACGGGGACGTCGCGGCCGAGCTCGGCCGACAGCGAGGTGACCCCCGCATCGACGATGCCGCACGGGACGATGGCGCCGAACGCCCCGAGGTCGGGGTCGCAGTTGAGCGCGAAGCCGTGCATGGTGACGCCGCGCGCCACCCGGACCCCGATCGCGGCGATCTTCCGCTCGGGACGGAACCGGCTCTGTGGCCCAGGGGCGTCGGCGGGGAGCCAGACGCCGCTGCGCCCGTCGACCCGCTGGGTCTGCACGCCGAGGCCGGCGCAGACCTCCATCAGCGCGTCCTCGAGCCGGCGGACGTGCGCGACGACGTCGACCGGGTCGGGCAGCGCGACGATCGGGTAGCCGACCAGCTGACCGGGACCGTGCCAGGTGATCTTGCCGCCGCGGTCGACGTCGACGACCGGGGTGCCGTCGACCGGGCGCTCGTGCGGCTCGGTGCGCCGGCCGGCGGTGTAGACCGACGGGTGCTCCAGCAGCAGCAGGGTGTCGGGGCCCTCCCCGGCCACCCGGGCGGCGTGGATCTCCCGCTGGCGCGCCCAGGCCTCCTCGTAGGGGACGGTGCCGGCCCGGACGACGCGCAGCTCAGTCACGGCTCCCAGCCTAGAGAAAGGACCCCGTCCTCCCCACCCCTCCCGGGCCGGGGCGGGACCCGGGACGGGGCCACCTAGCGCAGGCGGCGGGGCTCGAGCCGTCTCTCGACCGCGGCGCCGTCGGGCCCGCGCTCCACCCGGTAGGCGGCCCTGCCGGGCCGGTCGGCCACCGCCTCGACCAGGGCGGTGCCGCGGTACACCAGCCCGACCCCGTCGTCGGTGGCGTGCCCGGCAGGCAGCGTCCCGTCGGCGACCAGCCGGTGGTACAGCGGGCGGCGCTGCTCCTCGGAGTCGTAGTGCACGCCGTTCGAGGTCGGTATCAGCCCCAAGCCGTTGGTGACCGGCCGCAGGTCGGGGCCGTAGGAGTCGGTGGTGCCGCCGACGTGCCAGCACAGCGACCCGGCCGACACACCGCCGAGCACCACGCCGGCCCGCCAGCACTCGGCCAGCACCTCGCCGAGCCCGTGCACCTGCCAGACCGCCAGCAGGTTGGCCACGCTGCCGCCGCCGACCCAGATGACGTCCTGGGCCAGGAGGTGGGCCCGCGCGTCGGGCACGGTCGGCATGGGGAACAGGCTCAGGTGGCTGACCCGCACGGCGCCGCCGGCGAAGGCGCCGTAGACGCCGGCCACCCGGACCGGGTCGTCGCCGGTCGCGGTGCCCAGGTAGCACAGTCGCGGTCGCTCGGGGGCGCCGGCGAGGTCGACGGCCAGGTCGAACACCGGCCCCGGTGCCCAGTCGTAGGGGCCCCGGCCACGGGAATCGAAGCCGATGCTGGTGGCCAGGATGGTGGGCGCGGTGGCGGGCATCAGGCGGCTCCGGCGGTGGTCGGCCGCAGCGCGCGCAGGACCGCCGCAGCGGTGCGCCGGCCGCTGGCCATGGCGCCCTGGATGGACGGGGTGTCGCGGTGGTCGCCGCACACGAACAGGCCGCCGCCGAGGTCGACCGGGCGACGCAGGTGCAGCGGCGGCAGGGCGGCCGGCTGGGCGCCGGTGACCGTGACGGTGGTCAGGTGCCCGAGGTCGGTCGAGGCGACGTCGTGCAGCCGGGCAACCTCCTCCCGCACGTCGGCCTCCCGGGTCGGCGCCAGCGAGCTGCTGGCCACCAGGGCGCGGCCGTCGGGGGCGTAGGCGGGCTGGGCATCGGTGAGCACCACGCTGTTGACCAGCCGCCCGCCGGGAGTGCCCAGGACGATGAGCGGCTCGGACCAGGGGGAGGCCGGCAGCACGTGGTAGTGGGTGGTCACCTGCCGCGGGGCGCTCGTCCGTACGGCGGGCAGGAGCGCGGCCGCGGTGTCGGGGTCGGTGGCCACCACGACGGCGTCGGCGCGGACCTGCCCGGCGTCGCTGGTGACCGACGTCCCGGAGACCCCGGTGACGCGGACGCCGTGGTGCACCCGCTCCGCGCCGGTGCGGGCGGCCAGCTGCTCGCCGACGGCCTGGATCCCGCGGGCGGGCAGACCCGTGGCGCCGCGGGCGAAGCTGCGCCACAGCAGGTCGAGGTAGCGACTCGACGTCTCCAGCCGGTCCTCCAGCAGCACGCCGGCGAGGAACGGCCCGAAGAACCGCTCGAGCGCCGTCGTCCCGACCCCGGCCCGGGCCAGGTGCTCGGCCGCGGTCGTCTCCGGCGTGGACAGCAGCCGCGGCACCGGCCAGTACCCCGCCCGCGCGGAGAAGGCCGCGATGGCCACCTTGCGTGGCAGGGACCCGACCGGGGCGCGCAGCGTGTCCGTCAGGGCCGTGGGCCGGCGGCGGGGGTCGACCACCCGGTGCGCCCGGCCCTCCACCCGCACGACCGCGCCCGACACGAAGTACCCGAGGTCGAGGGCGTCGAGGTCGAGGTCGGCCGCGCGCGGGTAGCCGGTGTTGAACACCTGGAAGCCACGGTCGACCACGAACCCGTCGACCCGGTCGGTGGCCAGCCGGCCTCCCGCGTGCCCGGCGGCCTCCAGGACGTGGACGTCGCACCCGGCGGCGGCCAGCCGGGTGGCCACGGACAGGCCGGCCAGGCCCGCGCCCACGACGACGACCTCGGCACGGGCGGGCAGCGGCATGGCCTCGAACCTAGGCGGAGCGCGGGCTGCCCACCCGTCCGGGGCGGGTGTGTGGACGCCGCGGCAGCCTGTGGACAGCCGGAGCGGCCGGGCGGCCGATGGCCCTACCGTCCCGGTCGTGCCCGCCTCCCCGGACCCCGACGCCCCGGATCCCGACACCCCGGATCCCGACACCCCGGATCCCGACGCGTCCGCCGTCGACCGCCCGGGCGACCCGGTGCCGCCGGTCGTCCCCGGCTACCGGCTCGACCGGCTGCTCGGCCGCGGTGGCTCCGGGGAGGTGTGGCGGGCGCGACCGCGCGCCGGTGGGGCGGCCGTGGCGGTCAAGGTCCTCGTCGCCGGGGACGCCGAGCGGCAGGCCCGGGAGGCGGCGCTGCTCGGTGCGCTCGACCACCCGCACCTCGTCCGGCTGCACGAGGTCGTGCACCAGCCGCGCCGGGGTGGTCCCGCCCGGGTGGCCCTGGTCCTCGACCTGCTGGAGGGCGGGAGCCTCGCGGCGCTGCTGGCGCGGCGCGGCCGGCTGCGGCCCGGGGAGGTGGTCACGGCACTGGCGCCGGTGGCGGCCGCGCTGGCCTGCGCCCACGAGCAGGGCGTCGTCCACGGCGACCTCTCGCCGGGGAACGTCGTCTTCACCGCCGAGGGGCGGCCGGTGCTCACCGACCTCGGGGTGGCGCGGGTCCTGGGTGAGGACGCCGCCGGTGAGGTGACGCCCGCCTACGTCGACCCCGCTGTCGCGCGCGGAGCGGCGCCCGGTCCGGCGTCGGACGTGTTCGGCGTCGCCGCCGCGGCGTTCCACGCCCTCACCGGGGTGGCACCGTGGAACGCGGCCAGCCCCGCCGACACACTCGCCGTCGCCGCGGCGGGGGAGCTGCCCGACCTGGCCGAGCTGGCTCCCGGTGTCCCGCCCGCGCTGCTCGAGGTGGTCGCGCGCGGGCTGTCGCCGGACCCGCACGACCGCGGCTCGGCGGCGGCCCTCGCCCTGGACCTGCGGCACGCCTGCCGTCCCGAGCCGGTGCGGCTCCCCGTGGCCGGCGTGCCCGACGCCGACCTGGCCCGCACCGGCCGCGGGCCGCGCACCGAGCTCACCCACCAGGTGCCCGGGCGGCACCGGCGGCCGGATCCGCGGGAGGTCCGGCCGGCGCGGCGACGGACGCCCGCGGTCCGGCTGTCCGGGTCGCTCGTGCGGCGCGCGGTGGCGGCGGTCGGCCTGGTCGCCCTCGTCGTCGGCGCCATCTGGATCGGCCTGGTGTGGAGCCGGTCGGGTCCGGCGGCGACGACGGCGGGGGCCGGGGCGCCGCTGGGGTCGGCGACCTCGTCCCCGGCCGCCGCGCCGGGTGCGTCGTCGACCGGGACTGCACCGGCACCGGCACCGGCACCGGACGCGGCACCCTCGACGGCTGAGGTCCCCCCGGTGACCGCGTCCCCGGACCCCGGGACCCCGACGCCGGTCCGGTCACCGGTCCCACCGGTCCCACCGGCACCCGGTACCGAGTCCGACCCCGCCGCCGGCGCCGACTGGACGCCGGTCCTCACCGACCTGTACGACCGCCGCGCCGAGGCCCTCTCCACCGGCTCGGCGGCGGGGCTGGAGGAGGTGTACACCGCCGACAGCCCGCTCCTGGAGGCCGACCGCGCCTACCTGGCGGGGCTCGCGGCCGCGGGGGAGGTGCTCCGCGGCTTCCGTCCCGCGGTGGTCGAGGTCAGCCTCACCGCGGGTCCCACCGCCGACGGACGGGCCACGGTGCGGGTGGTCGACGGGTGGCCGGCCTACGAGGTCGTCGCCGCGGCGGACCCCGACGGTCCGGCCCGCCGTGCCGAGGCCGGCCGTGGGGAGGTCGCCGTCGCGCTGCAGCTGGTCCGCACGGCGGCGGGCTGGCGGATCGAGTCGGCCGGGCGGCTGACGTGAGCTCCGGCGCTCAGCGCCGGCGGAGCGCCGCGTGCAGCGCCGAGGGGAGGTCGGGGTGCGTGAACCGGTAGCCGGCGGCCTGCAGCCGGGCCGGGACGGCGCGTTGACCGCCGAGGACGCTGGACCGCCCGAACTCGCCCAGCGCGAGCCGGATGGCCACGGCGGGCACCGGGAACACCGCCGGGCGGTGCACGGCCCGGGCGAGGTCCCGGACGAACTCGGCGTTGCGCACCGGCTCGGGGCCGGTGAGGTTGACCGGACCGGAGACGTCGTCGGCGGTGAGCAGGAAGCGGATGGCGCCGATCTCGTCGGCCAGACTGACCCACGGCCAGAACTGCCGGCCGGTGCCCATCCGGCCTCCGAGACCGGTGCGGAACACCGTGCCCAGCACCTTCACCAGCATCGCGCCGCGGTCGATGACCAGCCCGGTGCGCAGGGTGGCCACGCGCACGCCGGCGTCGGCCGCGGGGCGGGTGGCCTCCTCCCACTGCGCGCAGAGGCGGGCGAGGAAGTCCTCGCCAGGGGGAGCCTGCTCGTCGGTGACCCGGTCTCCGGTGTCGCCGTAGTAGCCGACCGCCGAGGCCGACAGCAGCACGCGCGGCCGGGTGGGCTCCGCGGCGACCGCGGCCGCCAGCGCCTCGCTGACGGTCCCGGTGCTGTCCAGGCGGCTGGTCAGCAGAGCCTGCCGGTAGGCCTCGGTGAAGGGGCGCGGCTGGATGGGGGTGCCGGCGAGGTTGACCACGGCGTCGACGTCACGCAGCACCGCCGGGCCGATCTGCCGGTGGTGGGGGTCCCAGCGGTGCTCGTCGGCGGTCCTCGGGGTGCGGCGGACGAGCCGGAGCACCTCGTGGCCGTCGGCGCGCAGGGCCGGGACCAGCGCCGAGCCGATGAGGCCGGAGGCGCCGGTGACCGCGATCTTCATGACCCTCCTCGTTGCCCGCAGCATGCACGCCGGGGCCCGACCGGGAGGGATCAGGCGAGCCCGAGGTCGCCCTCGAACTGACCGGCCTCCAGCCGCTCCCTGACCGTGGTGAGGAAGCGGGCCGCGTCGGCGCCGTCCACGATCCGGTGGTCGTAGGAGAGGGCCAGGTAGACCATCGACCGGACGGCGATGACCTCGCCGAGATCGGGGTCCTGCACGACGACCGGGCGCTTGACCACCGAGCCGGTGCCGAGGATCGCCACCTGCGGCTGGTTGATGATCGGCGTGTCGAACAGGGCGCCCCGGCTGCCGGTATTGGTCAGCGTGAAGGTGCCGCCACCGAGCTCGTCCGGGGTGACCTTGTTGATGCGGGTCCGCTCGGCGAGGTCGGCGATCTTGCGGGCGAGGCCGGCGATGTTGAGGTCCCCGGCCCCGTGGATGACCGGGACCAACAGGCCTCGCTCGGTGTCGACGGCCACGCCGAGGTTCTCCGCGTCGTGGTAGGTGACCGTGCCGGCCTCCATGTCCACCGACGAGTTCACGGACGGATGGGCCTTGAGCGCCTCGACCGCCGCCTTGGCGAAGAACGGCAGGAACGAGAGCTTGACGCCCTCGCGGGCCTGGAAGTCCCGCTTGGCCCGGTCGCGGAGCTTGGCGATCCGGGTGATGTCGACCTCGACGACGGTGGTCAGCTGCGCGCTGACCGCCAGCGACTCGACCATGCGCTGGGCGATGACCTTGCGCAGGCGGGACATCTTCTCCGTGCGGCCGCGCAGCGACGTGTCCTGCTGCGCCGCCGGGGACGGCGTGGCCGGACGGCCGGCGGCAGCCGGAGCGGACGCCGGGGCGGCCGCGGCGGCCGGGGCCTCGGCAGGGGCAGCGGCCTGCTCGGCGGCGGCCAGCACGTCCTGCTTGCGGATCCGCCCTCCGACGCCGGTGCCGGTGACGGAGGTCAGGTCGACCCCGTGCTCGGCGGCCAGGCGGCGCACCAGCGGGGTGACGTAGGTGCCGGCACCGTCGGCCGGGGCGGGTGTCGGAGCAGCCGGGGCCGGGGTCGACGGAGCTGCGGCGGCCGGCGTGGGGGAGGGCTGCGTCGGCGGGGACTTCTGCTGCTCGGCGACGGTCTCGGCCGCACCGGAGCCGTAGTCGGCGCCGGCAGGGACCGAGGGAGGGGCGCCGGGCGGCGCCGACGGAGCCGGCGCCGCCTTCACGGGCGACGTCTCCTGCTGCGACGTCTCCTGCTGGGACGTCTCCTGCTGGGGCGTCTCCTGCTGGGGCGTCTCCTGCGCGGCGGGAGCCGCAGCGGCCGGGGCGGGGGCGCCACCGCCGGCGGCGCCGCTGCCGATCACGGCAAGCTCGGCGCCGACCTCGACCGTCTCGTCCTCGTTCACCGAGATCGACAGCAGCGTGCCCGACACCGGCGCCGGGATCTCCGTGTCGACCTTGTCGGTGGAGACCTCGAGCAGCGGCTCGTCGGCGGTGACCTCGTCGCCGACGGCCTTCAGCCAGCGGGTGACGGTGCCCTCGGTGACGCTCTCGCCGAGCGCCGGCATGGTGACCGGCGTCCCCTCGCCACCACCCTGACCGCCGCCCTGGCCGCCGTCGCCGGTCGGAGCTGCAGCGACCGGCTCCGGCTGCTGCTCGTCCGCCGACCCGGGGCCGGCGTCCTCGACCTGGTCGACCGGGGTCTGCGGCGTCGTCGTGTCATCGGCGGACGCCGGACCGTCGGCGGCACCGCCGCCAGTGGCACCCGCGCCAGCAGCACCGCCGTCGCCGTCGCCCTCGCCACCGATGACGGCGAGCTCGGCGCCGACCTCCACCGTCTCGTCCTCCGAGACGAGGATCCTGCTGAGCACACCGGCGGCCGGCGAGGGGATCTCGGTGTCGACCTTGTCGGTCGAGACCTCGAGGAGAGGCTCGTCGACCTCGACCTGCTCACCCTCCTGCTTGAGCCATCGGGTGACCGTGCCCTCGGTGACGCTCTCGCCCAGGGCGGGCATGGTGACGGAGGTCGGCATCGGGGGAGGGCTCCTTCGGGCGCGGGGCGGATGGGGGAGGTGCGTCGGTCAGCTGTGCGCGTGCAGCGGCTTGCCGGCGAGGGCCAGGTGGGCCTCGCCGAGGGCCTCGCTCTGCGTCGGGTGCGGGTGGATCAGGGCGGCGACCTCGTCGGGCAGGGCCTCCCAGTTGAAGATGAGCTGGGCCTCCGCGATGAGCTCGCCGACGCGGCTGCCGACCATGTGCACGCCGACGACCGGGCCGTCCTTCTGGCGGATCAGCTTGACCGCGCCCTGGGTCTTGAGGATCTGGCTGCGCCCGTTGCCGCCGAGGTCGTAGACCAGGGTCTCGACGTCGCCGTACTGCTCCCGGGCCTGGACCTCGGTGAGGCCCACGGAGGCGACCTCGGGCTCGGAGTAGGTGACCCGCGGGACGCCGGCGTAGTCGATGGGCACGACCGGCAGGCCGGCCAGCCGCTCGGCGACGAGGATGCCCTCGCCGAAGCCGACGTGGGCCAGCTGCAGGGTGGGGATGAGGTCGCCGACGGCGGAGATGGTCGGCACGTTGGTCCGGCAGTACTCGTCGACGAGCACGTAGCCGCGGTCCATCGCGACGCCGGCCTCCTCGTAGCCCAGGCCCTGGCTGACCGGGCCGCGGCCGACGGCGACGAGCACGATCTCGGCCTCGAACTCCTTGCCGTTCTCCATGCTGACCTTGACGCCGTTCTCGGTGTGCGAGACGCCCGACACCCGGCTGCCCAGCTCGAAGGCGATCTTGCGGCGGCGGAAGGCCCGCTCGAGCAGCTTGGAGCTGCTCTCGTCCTCCAGCGGCACGAGGTGCGGCAGCGCCTCGACGATGGTCACGTCGACGCCGAAGGACTTCCAGGCGCTGGCGAACTCGCAGCCGATGACCCCGCCGCCGAGGACGACCGCGGAGGTCGGGACGCGGTCCAGCTTGAGCGCCTGCTCGCTGTCGATGACGCGGGAGCCGTCGAGCTCGATGCCGGGGAGGCTGCGCGAGTAGGAGCCGGTGGCCAGCAGGACGTGGCGACCCTCGTAGGTCTGCCCGTTCACGGCGACGGCGGTGGGGGAGACCAGTCGGCCCTCTCCCTCCACGTAGGTGATCTTGCGGCTCTTGATCAGGCCCTGCAGGCCCTTGTAGAGCCGGCCGACGACGCCGTCCTTGTAGGCGTTGACACCGTCCATGTCGATGCCGGCCAGGCTGGTCTTGACGCCGAACTGCTCGCCCTCGCGTGCCTGGTCGGCGATCTCGCCGCTGTGCAGCAGCGCCTTGGTGGGGATGCAGCCGCGGTGCAGGCAGGTGCCGCCGACCTTGTCCTTCTCGATCAGGACGACGGACATGCCGAGCTCGGCAGCCCGCAGGGCGGCTGCGTAGCCACCCGAGCCACCACCGAGGATGACCAGGTCGGCGGGGGAGGTGGGTGCGCTCACGACGGGCTCCTCGATGCTCTCGGCCTGCCCCGCTCGTGTGGCGCGGGGGTGGTCCGCGACCATCCTGCCACTCCCCGGAACCGCAGGCCGAGGGCGCCGACCCGGGCAGGGCGCGCGCCCGCGCTCGGACGGTGCGGACGTCCCGGCCGGGGTGCGTCAGCGGGCGAGCAGGTCCTCGATCGTGGCCAGCAGGGTGCGCACCGGCACCCCGGTGCCGCCCTTGGGCGTGTAGCCCCACGGAGCGCCGGTGTTGTAGCTCGGGCCGGCGATGTCGACGTGTGCCCACGGCAGGCCGGCCGGCACGAACTCGGCCAGGAAGTGCGCCCCGACGAGCATGCCGCCCATCCGGTCGGCGTTGGCGTTGACGAAGTCGGCGACGGGGGAGTCGATGCCCCGGCGCAGTTCCTCGGGCATCGGCATGGCCCACATGGGCTCGCCGCTGCGCCGGCTGGCCGCCACGACGGCGTCGCGCAGGTCGTCGCTGCCCATGACCCCGGCGGTGCGCGAGCCCAGGGCGACCAGCTGGGCCCCGGTCAGGGTCGAGGTCTCGAGCAGCACGTCGGGGGAGTCCTCGGCCGCACGGGCGATGGCGTCGGCCAGGACCACGCGCCCCTCGGCGTCGGTGTTGGTGATCTCGGCCTTCTTGCCGTTGCGGAAGGTGACCACGTCGGCCGGGCGGTAGGCGGTGCCGCTCGGCAGGTTCTCCGCGATCGGGACGGTGGCGGTCACCTCGACCGGCAGGCCCAGCTTCGCCACGAGGCACACGGTCGCGATCACGGCCGCCGCGCCGGCCATGTCGCTGGTCATGTGGTGCATGTTCTGCGCCGGCTTGATCGACAGGCCGCCGCTGTCGAAGGTGATGCCCTTGCCCACCAGCGCGACCTTCTTCTGCGCCTTCTTCCCGCTGTAGGTCAGGCGCAGCAGCCGGGGTCCGCGCGAGGACCCGCTGCCGACCGCCAGGACGCCGCCGTAGCCGCCGGCGGCCAGGGCGTCCTCGTCGAGGACCTCCACCGACAGGCCCGCGGCCTTGCCGGCGGCGGCGCCGCGGCCGGCCAGCTCGGCGGGGTACAGGTCGTTGGGCGGGGTGTTGACCAGGTCGCGCACGAGCGTGACGGCCTCGACGACCGCCCGTACGCGGGTCAGCGGCGCCTTGGCGGCACCGGCGTCGGGGACGACGACGGTGAACTCGCGCGGCGGTGCGGGGCGGTCCGCGGGCAGGTCGGACTTGTAGGCGGTGAACTCGTAGGCGCCCAGCAGGGCGCCCTCGCCGACCGCGTGCAGTCGCTCGGCGTCGGGCGTGCCGCCGACGGCGGCGAGCAGCACGACCACCGAGCGGCGCCCCGACAGCGCGCGGCTGGCGGCACCGGCGGCGCGGCGGACCGCCTCGGTCGTGTACCCGCCGGTGGTCTCGGGTGCGCCGAGCCCGACGGCCGCGACGACCGGGAACGGCCCCTGCCCGAGGGTGGACACCCGGGTGACCTCGTCGTGGGCTCCGCGGGCGCCGAGGTCGGCCAGGGCGGGCAGGAGGCGGCCGCCGAGGAGCCGGTCGACGGCCTCCGCACCCGGCGTGGGCAGCAGGCCGGAGGCGCCCTTCCCGATGCCGACGACGACGGCGTCGGCGGGGGTCTTCTCGAGCGGGCGGTCGGTGGCGGTGATCGTCGGCGGCACCGCTCGATCCTAGAAGTCGAAGGACCCCGTCCTCCTCACCCCTCGCAGGCTCGGGGCGAGCCTCTGGACGGGGCCGGTGCGGGTCCCTGCACGGAGGCCGTTCCAGCAGGTCGCCGGATAGCGTGCGGGGGTGACCGCGCGGACCTCGCCCCTGCACGAGCGGCACGTCGTCGCCGGCGCCAAGCTGGCCGACTTCGGCGGCTGGTCGATGCCCATCGAGTACGCCGGGGGAGGGGTGCTGGCCGAGCACGCCGCGGTGCGCGAGGCCGTGGGCCTGTTCGACGTGTCCCACCTGGGGACCGGCACCGTCCGCGGCCCCGGCGCAGCGGCCCTCGTCGACGCCTGCCTGACCAACGACCTCGCGCGCATCCGGCCGGGCCAGGCGCAGTACACGCTGTGCTGCGTCCCCGACGGGGAGGCCGACGCCGGTGGTGTGGTCGACGACCTCGTCGTCTACCTGCACGGCCCCACCGACGTCCTGCTGGTGCCCAACGCCGCCAACGCGCAGGAGGTGCTCACCCGGCTGGCCGCCGCGGCCCCGGCGGGGGTCACGGTGACCGACCGCCACGAGGAGGTCGCCGTCCTGGCGCTGCAGGGGCCGCGCTCGGCCGCCGTCCTCGCCGCGGCCGGGCTGGCCGCCGACCTGGCCTACATGGCCTTCGCCGGCGGTGAGGGCGACGAGGTGACCGTCTGCCGGACCGGCTACACCGGCGAGCACGGCTACGAGCTCCTCGTGGCCGCCGACCGGGCGGGCGCGCTGTGGGACCGGCTGCTGGAGGCGGGGGCCGCCGAGGGGATCCGGCCGTGCGGCCTGGGTGCGCGCGACACCCTGCGGACCGAGATGGGCTACCCCCTGCACGGGCACGAGCTGTCGCGGTCGATCACGCCGAACCAGGCACGCAGCGGCTGGGCCGTCGGCTGGGGCAAGCCGGCGTTCTGGGGCCGCGAGGCGCTCCTGGCCGAGCGGGAGGCCGGTCCCGCGCGCCTGCTGTGGGGGCTGCGGGCCCCGGGCCGCGGCATCCCGCGCCCGGGGATGGCCGTGCTGGACGGCGACGGCGCACGGGTCGGCGAGGTCACCAGCGGCACGTTCTCGCCGACGCTGCGCACCGGCATCGCGCTCGCACTGCTGGACACCGCGACGGAGGTGGCCGACGGGTCTGCCCTCGCCGTCGACGTCCGCGGTCGGACGCAGCCGGTCGAGGTGGTGCGTCCGCCGTTCGTCCCCTCGCACGTCCGCTGAGGCCCCGTCCAGGGGCCCGCCCTGAGCGTGCGAAGGGCGGGGAGGACCGGGGTCCTTCTACTTCTGCTTCGACTCCTTCGTCGGCTCGGGCGGGTCGGGCAGCTCGTCGGCCATCGTGGCGTTGCGCTGGCCCATCGGCACCGGCTCGCCCTCCGTGGTGTCCTGAGCCGTCTGGTGCTCGGCCTCGGAGTTGATCTCCGCGCCGAACAGGATGAGGTAGCAGGTGAGGTACAGCCACAGCATCAGCACGATGACGCCGGCGATGGTGCCGTAGGTCTTGTCGTAGGACCCGAAGTTGTTGACGTAGAAGCTGAAGCCCAGGCTCACCAGCGCCCAGATGACCGTCACGACGATCGCGCCGAGGCTGACCCACTTCAGCTGCGGGGCGTCGCGGTCCGGGGCCACCCGGTACAGCACGGCGAGGGACCCGGCGAAGACCCCGAGCAGCAGGACCCAGCGCAGGACCTGCGCCAGGACCGTCCCGACGACACCGAGCGGCAGCATGTCGAGCACCGCCGGCACCACGGCGACCAGCGTGAAGGTGATCAGCACGAAGACGATGGCGCCGAGGGTGAGCCCCAGCGCGAGCGCCTTGCGCTTGATGAAGGACCGGGTCTCCACCTCGTCGTAGGCGATGTTGACCGCGGAGATGAGGTTCCCCGTGCCGCCCGACGCCGACCACAGCGCACCGAGGACCGAGATCGCCAACGAGACGGACAGCGCCCCGCCGCTGTTCTGCGTGATCGACGTGAGCTGGTCGCCGATGAGGTCGGCCGCACTCTCGGGCAACTGGGCCGAGAGGTCCTCGACCTGGCGGGCGACGGTCTCGGGGCTGGCGACCAGCCCGTAGATCGAGATCGTCGCGATCAGGGCGGGGAAGATCGCCAGGAAGGCGAAGAACGCCACGCCCCCGCCGATGATCGGCATGTTGTCGGCGTTGTGCTCCGCCCAGGCCCGCTTGACGATCTGCTTCCAGCCGCGGGCCGGGATCTGCGAGGGCTTCTCGGCGTGGACACCGGGCAGCTGCTGCGGAGAGGGCCCACCGGGCGGGACGCGCCCCGGGTCGGGGGAGCCCTCACCGCGGGCGGCTCGTTCCTCGGCCTCCCGCGCGGCCGCGCGCCGGGCCGCCTTCTCCTCGACGCGCTCGCGGATCCGGTCGACCGCGCTGTCGCGGTGCCTGGTCCCGGCCATGTCCGTCCCCCTCGCCGTCTCGGTCCGCCGCGTCAGTCGCCCGGCCAGCTGCCGGTCAGCTTGGTGAAGCCCCGGGCGCCGGCACGGTCGATCGCGGCCTTCGTCGCGGCGAAGATCGCACCCTGGATGGCCGCGGCGAGCACCACCTCGCGCATGCGGTACTCGCTCTGCAGCGCATCGGGGGCGTCGTCCTCACCGGACACACGCTTCCAGATCTGCTTGAACACCGCGCCGGAGACGACACCGGCGAGGATGCCGCCGGCCAGACCGACCGGGCGGTAGACCAGCTTGGCGCTCTTGTTGCTCACCTGCGTGCCCTCCTCGCGGTCTTCCGGGTCTTCGTGCGGGTCGCGCGGGCGGCGCGCTTCGCGTTCCTCGCGACGGCCTTGCGGGCCTTCGCCGCGTGCCGGGCGGCGTCCCGGCGGGCCCGCCGTGCCTCGGCTCGCGCCTCCACGACGGCCCGGTTGGTGGCGGCCTCGACGCTCGCCCGGCGACGCTTGCGCCGGCGGCGCCACACGAGCAACCCGACCAACCCGGCCAGCGCGGCGCCGGCGCCGGCGACGGCCGGCGGGCTCTCGCGGTAGGTCTCGACGGCGGTGTCCTTGGCGCGGGCCGCGCCCTCCTTGGCCCGGGCGGGGACGTCGAGGCGGTGGCTGAGCTCGTCGACGGTGCGGCCGAGCTGCTCGCGGGTCGCCTCGATGTCGGCCTTGATGGCGTCGGGGTCGGCCGGGCCCGCGGCCGCGGTGTCGGGCCGTGCGTCGTCGCCGGACGGGGAGGTGCTCCCGGAGGGGGTGCTCATCGACGTGCACTCTCCTTCACCGCGGCGATGTCGGCCTTGGTGCTCGCGATCGCCTGGGTGGGCACCGGCGGCGTCCCCTTCTGCACGTCCTTCTTGCCCACGAGGGCCAGGACGCCGGCGATCGCGAACAGCACGACGGCGACGATCAGCGCGGCCAGCCAGGCGGGCAGGACCAGGTCGAGCAGCAGCACGAAGGTGGCGACCAGGACGCAGAGCCCGAGGAAGCCGAACAACCCGGCGCCGCCGAACAGCCCGGCGCCGACGCCGAGGCGCTTGGCCTTCTGCGTCATCTCGGCCTGCGCCAGGCGGGTCTCGTCACGGACGAGCCGGGAGACCTGCTCGGTCAGCTGGCTCACCAGCTGGCCGGTCGAGGTCTCCTCCGTCGAGGGGGGAGGCGGGGTGGCGCGTGAGGCGCCGCCCGTTGAGGGCGTGGTCATCGGTCCTCCGGACGTGACGGGACGGTCGATGACCTGACATGCCCCCGCCGATCACCGCGCTAACCCCGGGGAGGTCACGCCCCGGCCACGACACGGCCGGTCCCGGATCCCCCAGCGTCGGCTCACTAGCCTCGCGGACATGAGCTGGACGTGGCGACTGGAGGACTCGAGCGGTGCGACCCTGGACCCGGCCGCGCTGGGCGTCGAGGTGCCGCAGTCGGACAACCAGGGCGACGCCGAGTCCTGGCTGGGTGAACACTGGCGCGACCTGCTCGGCCGCGGCGTGGCCACCGTGACGCTCCTCGACGGCGACCAGCGGGTCTACGGCCCCATGGCACTCGCCCCGGCCTGAACCTCTACCTCACGTCGAGGTCCAGGCCGCGGTCCTCGCGTCAGCCTCTCGCGGTCCTGGCGGGGTCGCGCTCGACGACGTCGCCGAGGACCTCGTCGATCCGGGCCAGGACGTCGGCCTCCAGCCGGACGCCGGCCGCCTTGACGTTGTCGTGCACCTGCTCCGGGCGGGTCGCCCCGATGATCGCCGCGGCGACGTTCTCGTTCTGCAGCACCCACGCCACCGCCAGCTGCGCCATCGACAGGCCCAGGTCGTCGGCGACCGGCCGCAGGTCCTGCACACGGGTGAGGACGTCATCGGTCATGAACCGGCGGATGAAGCGGCCGGCCTCGGGGTCGGTGGCCCGGCTGCCGGCGGGCGGCTGCTCGCCGGGCCGGTACTTGCCGGTGAGGACGCCCTGGGCCAGCGGCGACCAGACGATCTGCGAGACGCCCTCGCGCTGCGAGGTGGGGACGACCTCGTCCTCGATGACCCGCCACAGCATCGAGTACTGCGGCTGGTTGCTGATGAGCTGGATGCCGAGGTCGCGGGCCAGCGCGGCGCCGGCCGCGATCTCCTCGGCGCGCCACTCCGAGACGCCGACGTAGAGGACCTTGCCCGCACGCACCAGGTCGGCGAAGGCGGTCATCGTCTCCTCCAGCGGCACGGTCTCGTCGTACCGGTGCGCCTGGTAGAGGTCGATGTGGTCGGTCTGCAGCCGGCGCAGCGAGGCCTCACAGCTCTCGGTGACGTGCTTGCGCCCCAGGCCGCGGTCGTTGGGGCCGGGGCCGGTGGGCCAGTAGACCTTGGTGAAGATCTCCAGCCCCTCGCGGCGCTGGCCGGCGAGGGCACGGCCGAGCACGGACTCGGCGCGGGTGCCGGCGTAGACGTCGGCGGTGTCGAAGGTCGTGATGCCTGCGTCGAGGGCGGCGCGCACGCAGGACTGCGCGGCGTCCTCCTCGACCTGGCCCCCGTGGGTGAGCCAGTTGCCGTAGGCGATCTCGGAGATGGTCAGGCCGGAACGGCCGAGACGTCGGTGCTCCACGTGGCGCGACGCTAGCCCCGCGCCACGGGCCCCGCGTCCCGGGTCGCCCCGGGCTGGTCCCCGGCCAGTCGTCCGGCCAGCCAACCGGCCGCCACGCGGGCGCGCTCGGGCCCGGCCACCGCGCGGACGAGCAGGACGCCGTCGAGGGCCGCCAGCAGGCCCGCGGCGGCCGCCTCCCGCTCCTGGTCGTCGACGGCCAGGCGCGGTCCCACCCAGGCCAGCCAGTCCTCGGCCACCCTGCGGGCGAGGTCCGCGTGCGGCTGTCGGCCGCGAGCCGCCAGGCCGGACACCTCGAGGTGAGCCGGACGTGGGCCCCGGCGTCGTCGCGCTCCAGCGCGGCCCACAGCACGGGGAGGAGGCGGCCGGGCGGGACCGCTCCCCCGGGCAGCGCGGCGGCGAGCCCGGCCTGCAGCTGCTCGCCGACCGCACCGAGTACTGCGGCCAGGAGTTCGTCACACGTGCCGAAGTAGTACAGGAGCATCCGATCGCTGGTCCCCAGCGCCGCGGCCAGGGGCCGCAGCGACAGCGTGGCCACGCCCTCGGCCCGGTCCGGGTGCGGCAGACGACGGCGAGCGGAGGGCCGGCGGTCCTCGCGGTGCACGGGCTGCTGCTCGACGGCCGGCTGTGGGACGGCGTGGTCGGAGCACTCGCACCCGACGTCCGGGTGGTCGTCCCCGACCTGCCGCTCGGCGCACAGCGTCAGGCGGTGCCCGACCGGTCGGTGCTGACACCGGAGCACGTCGCCGGTGCGCTGCTCGACGTGCTCGACGGCGTCGGTGCGGACCGTGCGGTGCTCCTGGGCAACGACACCGGGGGAGCGCTGGCGCAGCTGGCCGCGGCGGCCGCGCCCGAGCGGGTGGCCGGGCTCGTAATGGCTGGCTGCGACGCGTTCGAGCACTTCCCGCCGCCGCTGCTGCGCCCGCTCGTGCTCGGCGCCCGTGTGCCCGGCGTGATGGCGGCAGCGCTGCGGGTCTTCGCCGTCCCCCGGCTGCTCGCCGAGCCGGGGGCGCTGAACGTGTTGACCGGCCGGGGGTTCGGCCGGCCGCTGGTCGCCGACCTGCTGCGACCGGCGCGCACCGATCCCGCCGTGCGCGCCGACCTCGCCGCCTTCACCGCGGCGGTCGGGCCGGGCCCGCTGCTGGCGGCGGTCGACGAGCTCGGGCGGCTCGGGGTGCCCTCGGCGGTCGTCTGGGGGCGGCGCGACCGGCTCTTCCCGCCGCGGGACGCCGAGCGGCTGGCCCGGCTGCTGGGCACGGACGTCACCTGGCTCGACGACGCCCTGACCTTCGTGCCGTGGGACCGGCCGGACGCCGTCGCCGAGGCCGTGCGGACGGTCGTCGGCGCCGCGGTGCCGTGACGCTCAGACGTCGGCGCCCATCGCGACCTCGGGCTTCGGGAAGCGCCAGCGGCGGATCATCGTGGCCCGGCTGATGCCGTACCAGACCAGCCCCTTCATGCGGTGCGGCTGGTCGGGGAAGCGCTCGAGGACCTTCTTCTTGATGCGGCGGCCGAGGAACACCGAGTCGCCGGCGATGAGCAGGAAGAAGGCGAACCAGACGAAGACGGTGTAGTTCTGCACCGCCGGGTTCGGGATGAAGTAGCCGACCAGGACGAGCCCGGCCACGACGAGGAAGAAGCTGCCGGCGTTGCGGCGGGCGTCGACGACGTCGCGCACCAGCTTGCGCACCGGCCCGCGGTCGCGGGCGGGCAGGGACAGCTCGTCGCCACGGGCCGCGCCGGCCCGGGTGTCGGCCTTGCGCAGCGCCTGCTGCTCGCGCATCCGCCGGTAGGCCTCCTTGCGGGTGGTGGGAGGCGGCGGCGGGGGACCGGGACGCCGTCCCTGGGCCTCGTGGCGCCTGGGCGTGGGCCGGCCCTTCCCACCGGCCTTGACCAGCTGCGTGGCCTGGTCGGCGGCGGGGTCGGGGGCGGCCTCGGCGCGGTTGCGGCGCCCGGGCAGGCGGAGCTTCACGGTCCGGGAGTCTACGTGCGTCCGCGCAGGGGACTGACCGCCTCGGCTGCGCGCCGTACAGTGGACGACGGCCATGGAACAGCGCCGTACACGGCGGTGTTGCTCCGCTGCAGGGAGTGCCGCAGCGGACGCCCTCGGATGTGGGAGGACAGAACATGACGGTGCAGGACACCGAGACCGCCGGCAGCACCGGCGTGCTGCTCAGCGACCCGGCGGCCGCCAAGGTCAAGGCGCTGCTGGACCAGGAGGGCCGTGACGACCTGCGTCTGCGCATCGCCGTCCAGCCCGGTGGCTGCTCCGGCCTGCGCTACCAGCTCTTCTTCGACGAGCGCTTCCTCGACGGTGACCAGACCTTCGAGTTCGGCGGCGTCGAGGTCATCGTCGACCGGATGAGCGGCCCGTACCTGGGCGGCGCGGTGATCGACTTCGTCGACACCATCGAGAAGCAGGGCTTCACGATCGACAACCCGAACGCGCAGGGTTCCTGCGCGTGCGGCGACTCGTTCCACTGAGCAAGGACCCCTCTGCCCCCGGCACCTCGTACCTCGGCGCCGGGGCCCCGCAGAGGGGCCCACCGAGCGGCGCCCGTCCCCTCTGGGGGCGGGCGCCGCTCGCGTCTCTACAACCTGACCGGGTAGACCGTCTCCGGGACGTCGACGACGATCCGCTCCTCGACGAAGATCCCGTGCCACACCATGAAGACCAGGACCGACCACAGCTGGCGGGCGATCCGCTTGCTCGGCACCTCCTCGGCGCGCAGCCGGTCGAGCAGGCCGAGGACGACGTCGCGGTCGAGCCACTCCTGCGTCTGGCTGTCGGTGACGATGCCGCGGGCCCAGTCGTGCAGCGGGCCGGCGAGGAAGTCCGCCGTCGGCACGGGGAAGCCGAGCTTGCGCCGGTTCATGATCCGCGGCGGCACGATCTGCCGCATCGCCTGGCGCAGCGCGTACTTCGTCGTCCTGTCCTTGGCTCCGGGGCCGCGGCGGGGCACCCGCTGCTCGACCGGCAGCGAGCTGGCGATCGCGAACACCTCGGGGTCGAGGAAGGGCACCCGCAGCTCGAGGGAGTTGGCCATGGTCATCTTGTCGGCCTTGACCAGGATGTCGCCCCGCAGCCAGGTGAACAGGTCGACGTACTGCATCGCCGTCACGTCGTCGTAGCCGGCCTCGCGGGTGCGCCGGTAGAGGTCCTCGGTGACCGCGACGTGCGAGAGGTCGGGGTCGCGGCCGGGCAGCAGCGCGGCCAGCTCGTCGTCGCGCAGGTTGCGCGCGTTGCCGTAGTAGCGCTGCTCCAGGGGGATCGACGCCCGGCGCAGCAGGTCCTGACCGCGGACGCCCTCGGGCAGCAGGTCGGCGATCCGGGCCATCGCCCGGCGGCCGGCCGGGGGCAGCCTCGACGCCCACGCCAGGCTGATCGGCTCGCGGTAGATCGTGTAGCCGCCGAACAGCTCGTCGGCGCCCTCGCCCGACAGGACGACCTTGACGTGCTTGCGGGCCTCGCGGGCCACGAAGTACAGCGGCACGAGCGCCGGGTCGGCAACGGGGTCGTCGAGGTACCAGACGACCTCGGGGATCGCGTCGGCGAACTGCTCGGCACTGACCTCGACCGGCACGTGCCGGACGCCGAGGATCGACGCCGACTCCGCGGCGATCTCGACCTCCGACTGCGCCTGCCGCTGGAAGCCGACCGTGAAGGTCATCAGGTCGGGGTTGTAGCGGTGGGCCAGCGCGGCGATCGCGGTCGAGTCGATGCCGCTGGAGAGGAACGACCCCACGGTGACGTCGGCGCGCATGTGCTTGGCCACCGACTCGTCGAGCACCGCCGCGATGCGGTCGTAGAGGTCCTGCTCGCCCCCGGCGGGGACCGGCTGCGGCCGGAAGGACGGGTGGAAGTAGCGGGCGGTGGCCAGCTCGCCGTCGACGACGGTGAAGCTGGTGCCGCTCTCGATCCGGCGGATGCCGCGGTGCAGCGTGGCCGGCTCGGGCACGTACTGCAGCGTCAGGTAGTGCTGCAGCGAGGCCGGGTCGACGTCGCCGGCGGCCTTGCTGCCGCCGAGCAGCTGCAGCAGCGCCTTCTTCTCCGAGCTGAAGACCAGCCCGCCGTCGGCCAGGCGCGCGGTGAACAGCGGCTTGATGCCGAAGGGGTCCCGCGCGCCGAACGCGGTCCGGGTGTGGGTGTCCCAGATGACGAAGGAGAACATCCCGCGCAGCCGCCGGACGACGTCCTGACCCCACAGGTGGTACCCGGCGACGATCGTCTCGGTGTCGCCGTGCGTGGCCAGCTGCGCGCCGGCCGCGGCCAGCTCCTCGCGCAGCTCCACGTAGTTGTAGATCTCGCCGTTGAACAGGATCCGGTAGCGGTCCCCGACGTAGGGGAGCGGCTGCGGGCTGCCCTCGACGTCGATGATCGACAGCCGGTTGAAGCCGAGGACCACGTGGGGGTCGGCCCAGACGGCGGTGTCGTCGGGGCCGCGGTGGTGCAGGCAGTGCAGCGCCGCGCGGACGTCGTCGACACGGTCGTCGTCGACCCGGGGGGCGTCGGTGGACAGGTAGGCCAGCAGGCCGCACATGAGGCGCAGGTCTCCGGGGGTCGGCTCGAGCCCGGCCGCGGGGCCGGGACGGGGTCAGACGCGCTCGCCGGCGCGGGTCTTGCGGGTGGCGATCCGCTCGGCGACGAAGGACAGGACGGGGACGGTGCCCGCGAGCAGGATGAGCACCGTGCCGCGCGCCGTCCAGCGGGCACGCAGGGCCAGGTCGCAGGCGGTCACGAAGAAGATGGCGTAGAGCCAGCCGTGCAGGGTGCCGATGACGGCCACCGGCTCGTCCACCCCGCCGAGGTGCTTGACCGGCACCGCGACCAGGACGAGCGCGATGAGCAGGACCCCCACGATCCAGGCCATGACGCGGTAGCGGAGCAGGGCCGCGGGCACGCGCTGCCCGACCCGGCGGGCGAGAGCACGCGGCAGCGGGCTGCGGTAGCCGGTGTGCTCAGCGGCCACGGGTGCCCTGCTGACCGAGCGCCCGCTCGTTGAGCTCGGCGAGGTAGGCGTTGTAGGCCGCCAGCTCCGGGTCGCCCGTGGTGTCGATCCGCGGCCGCTGGTAGAGGACGACGGCGTTGCCGGGCTCGTCCTCGTCCGGGTCCCGGTGGAGCTCCTCGCGCACCATGCGCACGTAGAACCACAGGCCCATGAAGCCGTACAGCGGCCACTGCAGCGCGTAGCTCCAGTTGACCGCGCCCCCGCCGTCCTCGGCCTTGGTCAGCTGCCAGTAGCCGAGGAAGAAGGTGGCGACGAACAGCGCGGCGACCAGCAGGTGCAGGAGCACCCACCTCCAGGTCAGCAGACGCGTCCACACGCCTCCGACTCTAACCGCCGCGGTGGCCGGGGAGGCGGTGCGGTGAGGGGCGTCACCGGCGTCCGGCGGTCGGGCCTGGGAACCGGCCGGCCGGGTCCGCGGCAGCCGGTCCGGGCGCGCCGGAGCCGGGCCGCGGACGCCGCCCCGGTCCGCCGTCCCCTCGCACGTCGGGCCCGCGATCGGGCCGGCGGTCGGGCCCGGCGCGCGGCAGCGTGGCACCGACCCGCCGCCGTCCCGTCTCCGGTCGCCGGCCGCTCTGCGAGGTCGGCTAGTCTCGGCCCAGACTGAGGTCGGCGCACGGACCGGCGGGGTTCCCCGCGGGCGGTCGCGCCGGTGGATCCGCCCGGATCACCCGGGTGGGGGAACGAGGAGGCAGCGAGCAGTGGCTCGACGCAGCAGGCTCGCGCGGGTCGCCGCGCTCGGTCTCCTGGGGGTGCTCACCCTCACCGGGTGCGACCTCAACAACGAGTTCTGGCGCTTCGGCTTCCCCGAGGGCGTCACCGAACAGTCCGAGGGCGTCCGCCAGTTGTGGACCGGCTCGGTCATCGCGGCGCTCATCGTCGGCTTCATCGTGTGGGGCCTGATCATCTGGTCGGTGCTGTTCCACAAGAAGAAGGGCGACGAGCTCCCGCGGCAGACGGCGTACAACCTGCCGCTCGAGATCGCCTACTCGATCTTCCCGTTCATCATCATCGCGGGCCTGTTCTTCTTCACCGTCGTCGTGCAGAACGACGTGATGGAGCGCAGTGACGACCCCGACCGGACGATCGCGGTCAACGCCTTCAAGTGGAACTGGCAGTTCGTCTACCCGGAGACCACCGGTGACGACGGCGAGCCGGTCAACACCGTGGGCACGACCGACGAGATCCCGATCCTGGTCATGCCGGCCGACGAGACCGTCCGCTTCGAGGTGGCCTCCGCCGACGTCATCCACTCGTTCTGGGTGCCGGAGTTCCTCTTCAAGCTCGACGTCATCCCGGGCAACGAGAACGGCCGGGACAACGTCTTCGAGGTCGTCGTCAACGAGGAGGGCTCGTACGTCGGCCGGTGTGCCGAGCTGTGCGGGAGCTACCACGCGTACATGAACTTCGAGGTCCGGGCCGTCAGCTCCGAGGACTACGAGGCCTACCTCGCCGCCCGCGAGGCCGGGCAGAGCACCTACGAGGCGCTCGAGACCATCGGCCAGGAGGGCGAGGCCACCACGACCCGGCCGTTCCGCGTGGGCGACGGGTACTACCAGCAGGCCGCTGACTGATGACCGAGTCGGCCCAGGCACTCGTCGCCGACACCACTGAGCAGGGAGGACGACCGTGAAGGTCGAAGCGCTGATCTTTAACCTCATCGCGATCTTCTGCGTCGTCGCCGCAGCCGTCTACGGCATCTGGTCGCGCGAGCCGATCGGGACCACGGCCCTGGTCCTCTCCGCGGGTCTCACCGGCCTCATCGGCGGGTTCTTCTGGTTCGTCTCCCGCCGCATCGACGCCCGCCCCGAGGACCGCAAGGACGCCGAGATCGCCGAGGGCGCCGGTGAGCTGGGGTTCTTCAGCCCCAGCAGCTACTGGCCCTTCGCCATCGCCTCCTCGGCCGCCACCACCGGCCTGGGCCTCGCGTACTGGTACGTGTGGCTGATCCTCCTCGGCACCGTCGCGATCCTGGTGACCGTGGGCGGGCTGCTGTTCGAGTACTACGTCGGGCAGAACGCACAGTCCAGCTGACGGCCCCGCACCTCCGAGGGCCCTTCCCCGCACCGGCGGGGGAGGGCCCTCGTGCTGTGGGCGGCAGGGTGGCCGGGCTGCGCCTGCCGGCCGGACCCCCTGACGACGCCCGGGCCTCCACGAGTCACGCGGACCCCGGGATCTCGACGGGCCACGCGTCCCGGGCGACCGTCCGGGGAGCGGTCGAGTTGCGTGTGTCCGGCGGCCCCGGTCGAGCCGGCCGCCCGGGGGAACCCGCGGCCGGCGGGGGCGGCCGTCAGCCCGGCGGGACCGGCTCGGGGACCCGCCGACGGGCCCGCCGGTGGTCGTGCGGGCATCGTGCGGGGGCCGGTGAGGGTCCCTCAGGGCCCCTGAGGCAGCCGACGGGGCCACGGCGGTGCTCCCCCCCTGTGCCTCCCAGGGCGCGGTGGTGCTCCCGACGAGCCACAGGGGTCGGACCCTGCGTCCTGACCGCTCGACGGACCCGTGCGGAGCCACCACGGGGACGGGTACCGCGACGGCCGTCACGCCTGCCGACGCCGGGGTCGCGGAGCGCCGTCGACCCCGGTGGAGGGGACGGACCGGCCGCGCGAGGGCCGGTGACGCGGCCGGAACGGGTGTGGCGCAGCACAGGTCGGCGTCCCGCAGGGCCGAGGACGGACCAGAGCCCGGGGACGACCGGACCACGGTGCAGGAGGACCCTCCTGCCGTTGGGCGCACGTGCAGCAGGGCCCCGGTGGAGGTCCCACCGGGGCCCTGCTGGGAGTGCTGGGTGCGTCAGTCGCGCGGCGCCTGGGGCCGGCCACCCTCGGACGGCCGCCCACCCTCGGAGGGACGCCCACCCTCGGACGGTCGCCCACCCTCGGAGGGACGCCCACCCTCGGAGGGACGCCCGCCGTCGGCCGGACGCCCGCTCGTGGTCAGCTCGCGGTGCGGGTCGGCCGGGGCCAGCCCACGCTCCTCGCCGCGCTGCTCGAGCTCGACGGCCGCGGGCTCCTCGATGGGCGAGAAGAACCCACGGATGGCGCGGCGGGCACCGCCCACCTGGTTCATCTTCTTGGGCACCGGAGCACCGCCGTAGGCGAGCTCGCCGTGACCGTGGTGGTCGACCGGGCCGAGCGGCTGGTGGACCTCGATGAACTCACCGTGCGGGAGCCGGCGGATGACACCGGTCTCGATGCCGTGCTCGAGGACCTCGCGGTCGTGCTGCTGCAGGCCCAGGCAGATCCGGTAGGTCAGCACGTAGGCGATCGGCGGCAGGATGATCAGGCCGATGCGGCCGATCCAGGTCATCGCGTTGAGGCTGATGTCGAACTTGTCGGCGATGACGTCGTTGGCGCCCGACAGCAGCAGCACGATGTAGAAGGCCAGCGCCATGACGCCCAGCGATGTCCGCACGGGGACGTCGCGCGGGCGCTGCAGCAGGTGGTGCGAGGCGGTGTCGCCGGTCAGCTTCCGCTCCAGCATCGGGTAGGCCAGCAGGAGCGTGAAGATGATGCCCGGCAGGACCACCGTCGGCCAGAACAGCGCCGGGATGTTGTAGTTGCCCGGCAGGTAGATGTCCCACGCCGGGAACAGACGCGTCGACCCGTCGAGGAACATGACGTACCAGTCCGGCTGCGACGCCGCGGACACCTGGGCCGGGTTGTACGGGCCCCACAGCCACACCGGGTTGATCTGCACGAGACCACCGAGCGCGGCACAGACCCCGAAGACCACGAGCAGCAGCCCGGTCGCCTTGCCGGCGAAGGCCGGGAAGAGCCGGTTGCCGACCACGTTGTGCTCGGTGCGGCCCGGGCCGGGGAACTGGGTGTGCTTCTGCTTGACCAGGATCAGCAGGTGCACCGCGATCAGCCCCAGGATGATCGCCGGGATGATGAGCACGTGGGCGATGTAGAGCCGCCCGACGATGAGCTCACCGACGTAGTCGCCGCCGAAGACCGCCCAGTGGGCCCAGGTGCCGATGACCGGGATCGACAAGATGATCGCCGACATGATCCGCAGGCCGGTGCCCGAGAGCAGGTCGTCGGGCATCGAGTAGCCGGCGAAGCCCTCGAAGATGCCGAGGATCAGCAGCGTGACACCGATCAGCCAGTTGGTCTCCCGCGGACGGCGGAAGGCGCCGGTGAAGAAGATCCGCAGCATGTGCACGACGATCGACGCCATGAACAGCAGCGCCGCCCAGTGGTGGATCTGCCGGATCAGCAGACCGCCGCGGACGTCGAACGAGAGGTCCAGCGTCGAGGCGTAGGCGATCGACATGTCGATGCCGCGCAGCGGCGCGTACGAGCCGTCGTAGACGACCTCGGTCATCGAGGCCTGGAAGAAGAAGGTCAGGTAGGTGCCGGTGAGCAGCAGGATGATGAACGAGTAGAGCGCGATCTCGCCGAGCAGGAACGACCAGTGGTCGGGGAAGACCTTGTTGAGCGTCCTGCGCAGGGGGCCGGCGACGATGAGCCGGTCGTCGACCTCGAGAGCGGCCTTGCCGAGGAGCGTGTTCGGTGCCCCTGGCGCGGTGGCGGTACGAGCCATCAGATGCGCTCCCGGTTCCAGTAAGTGGGACCCACAGCCTCAATGTAGTCGCCGCGCGCGACGAAGAAGCCCTCGTCGTCGACTGTGATGGGCAGCTGGGGCAGCGACCGGGTGGCGGGGCCGAAGATCGGCTTGGCGCCCTGGGTCACGTCGAACTGCGACTGGTGGCACGGGCAGAGGATGCGGCTGGTCTCCTGCTCGTACAGCGACACCGGGCAGCCGGCGTGCGTGCAGATCTTCGAGTAGGCGACGTAGTCGCCGTAGCCGAAGTCCTCCTGGCCGTTGCGCGGCACGGCCGCCTCCTGCTGCGAGGGGCGCAGCCGGATGAGCATCGTCGCTGCGTCGGTGAGCCGGTTGCCCTCCGGGACGGCCGGGAAGACCGTCTCCAGGGAGCCGGGCTCCTGGTCGCCGGGGCGGACGGGGGTGCCGTCGTCGCGGACGAGGCGGACGCCCTCCGCCCACTCGGTGGTGCCCAGCGGGTCGCCCTCGTTCGGGTCCTTGATCAGGCCGCCGAGCGGGGCGACGAGCATGAGGCCCAGCCCGCCGCCCATGAAGGCCAGCGTGCCGGTGATGAGCTTGCGACGGGCCAGACCGCTGTTGTGCAGACCACCGACGAGGGTGGCGCCGGTGGTGACCCGGTCGAAGTGCGAGCCGTCGTGCTTGTCCTGGACCGCGGTCTCGTGCGGCAGCAGCTTCTTGGTGTACAGCACCAGCCCCACGCCGACGAGGGTGAAGGCCAGGCCCATGAGCAGGCCCAGCAGCGGCGTGTAGAGCACGCTGAAACTGCTGCTGCCCAGCTCCCACTGCCAGTCGGGCAGGAACCAGCCGGCACCGGCGTAGACGACGACGAACCCGAAGGCGCACAGCCCGGCGAGGCCGAACATGAGCCCGACCTGGCGGACGGCGCGCTTCTCCAGGGCCGAGCCGGGCTCCGGGCCCGGCTCGACGTGGAGGATCTCCACGCCGTCGTAGCGGGCGCCGAGCCGGTCGAGGTCCTCGCGGGAGATGGTCGCGAGCTGCTCGGGGGTGTAGTCGTCGTCCGGGCCGCCGTGCAGCGGGCCGGGGGTGTCCGCGCCGCCGGTGGAGCCGGGGCGGCTGTCGTGCGTGGTCACGCCTTGCTCCCCATCCAGAAGATCCCGAACAGCAGCGCGGCGACGCCGACGACCCAGATGACCAGGCCCTCGCTCACCGGGCCGATGCGGCCGATGCCCGCGCCGCCCGGGTCGGGCATGTCGGTGATCGTCTGCACGTAGTTGATGATCGCCCGCTTCTCCTCCGGGGTGATCTGGTTGTCCCCGAAGACCGGCATGTTCTCCGGCCCGCTGAGCATGGCCGCGTAGATCTCGAGGTCGTTGGAGTCCTCGAGGCTCGGCGCGTACTTGCCCGAGGACAGCGCGCCGCCCTCGCCGACGAAGTTGTGGCAGGACGAGCAGTTGAGCCGGAACAGCTCGCCACCGACGGCCAGGTCCCCGTCACGCAGGTCGCCGGAGGGCAGCGTGGGGCCGCCGCCGTTGGCCTGCACGTAGGCCATCAGCTGGTCGATCTCCTCGTCGGAGAAGATGGCCGGCTTGTCGGGGGCCTGTGCCTCCTGGCGCACCAGCGGCATGCGGCCGGTGTGGACCTGGAAGTAGACGGAGGCCTCGCCGACGCCGATCAGCGAGGGCCCGCGGTTGGGCACGCCCTCGAGGTTCTCGCCGTGGCAGCTGATGCAGCTGCGCTCGTACAGCTCGCGGCCGGCGGCCTCGGCGCTGGACTCGCTGCCCTCGTCGGCGGCCCGGGCCCCCGGGGCGAGGGTCGAGTAGAGGGCGCCGGTCAGGACGAGGCCGGCCATGAGCGCGGCGACGTTCGCCACGCGGCGACGCTGCTTGGAGTGCCGGCGGGCACGGGCGGCGGCCGCCGGGGTGCCCTCGGCCGGACGCCGCGACCAGCGGGACCGCCGACGCGGCCCCTCGTCGGGCTGGGTGTCGGACTGCGGGTTCGTGGTGGACACCGGTTCCCTAGCGGATCAGGTAGATCGTGGCGAAGAGCCCGACCCACACGACGTCGACGAAGTGCCAGTAGTAGGAGACCACGATGGCCGAGGTCGCCTGTGCCGGCGTGAACCGGCCCATGGTGGACCGGATGAGCACGTAGACGAAGGCCACCAGGCCGCCGATGACGTGCAGCGCGTGGAAGCCGGTCGTCAGGTAGAAGACCGAGCCGTAGGTCGAGCTGGAGATGCTCGTCCCGTGCTCGGTGACCAGCACGCGGTACTCGTTGAACTGGGCCAGGACGAACACCAGGCCCATGACGAAGGTGATGGTGAACCACCGGCGCAGGCCGTACACGTTGCCGCTCTCCGCCGCGAAGACGCCGATCTGGCAGGTGACCGAGGAGGCCACCAGGATCAGCGTGAAGAACAGCGCGTACGGCAGGTTGAGCTCGGTGGGTTCCGGGGGCCAGCCCTCGGTCGCGCGGGCGCGCGCGGTGAAGTACATGGCGAACAGTCCGGCGAAGAACATCAGCTCGCTCGAGAGCCAGATGATCGTGCCGACGCTGACCATGTTCGGTCGGGTCAGGGAGTGCACCCGCGAGGTGTCGAAGGTGCTGCTCGCCACGGGGGCCGTTGTCACGACGCCCATCATGGCACCGGGTTCCGGAACACGACGACCGCGGGTGGGGTGGCGCGGCAGCGCCGTGACCGGCCCGAGACCGTCCCCCGATCGGGGGGCGGGCGCACCGGGCGGCGGACGCTGCCGCCACCGGGCTGCCACTAGGCTGCCGCAGGTGAGCGACGCGCCGGCCACCGTCCTGGTCTACAGCTCCCGGCCCGAGGTCCGCGAGGCCGTCCGCACCGCCGTCGGCCGCCGCCCGGCGCCCGACGTCGGCCCGCTGACGTGGGTGGAGTGCGCCACCGGCGAGGACGTCGTCGACACCGTGGACGGCGGCGGCGTGGACCTGTGCATCCTCGACGGCGAGGCCCAGCCCACCGGCGGCCTGGCACTGTCGCGGCAGCTGGTCGTCGAGGTCGCCGACCGGCCGGCGATCTGCGTCCTCATCGCCCGCCAGCCCGACCGGTGGCTGGCGCACTGGTCGCAGGCCGACGGCACGCTGGCCCTGCCGATCGACCCGCTGACCGCGCCGCAGGTCGTCGCCGGGCTGCTCCGCGACCGGCCGGCCCGTCGTCCCGTCTCCCGGTGAGCGCGCCCTCGGCCGGGCCCACGTGGCCCGGGTTGCTGACGCGCCTGCTCGCCCGCGAGGACCTCACCGCCGGCGACACGGCCTGGGCCATGCGCGAGGTGATGACCGGCGAGGCCACGCCGGCCCAGGTGGCCGCGTTCGCCGTCGCCCTGCGGGCGAAGGGGGAGTCGCCCGAGGAGGTCGCCGGGCTGGCCGCCACCATGATCGAGCGGGCGACGCCGGTGGAGCTGCCGGCGGCCACGGTCGACATCGTCGGCACCGGCGGGGACGGCGCGCACACGGTCAACATCTCCACCATGGCCGCCGTCGTCACCGCGGCCGCGGGGGCCCCGGTCGCCAAGCACGGCAACCGCGCGGCGTCGTCGTCGTCGGGGGCCGCCGACGTCCTGGAGGCCCTCGGCGTCGTCATCGACCTCCCGGCGCCGGCCGTGGCCCACTGCGTGCAGGAGGCCGGCATCGGGTTCTTCTTCGCCCCGGTCTTCCACCCGGGGTTCCGGCACACCGCCGCGCCGCGGCGGGAGATGGGCATCGGCACGGTGTTCAACTTCCTCGGGCCGCTGACCAACCCGGCCCGGCCGGTGGCCGCCGCGGTCGGGTGCGCCGACGCCCGGATGGCCCCGGTCCTCGCCGAGGTGCTCGCCGCCCGCGGCAGCCGCGCGCTGGTGTTCCGCGGCGACGACGGCCTCGACGAGCTCACCACCGCCACGACGTCGCGGGTGTGGGTCGCCCGCGACGGTGCGGTGACCCCCGGCCGGGTCGACCCGGCCGACCTCGGGATCGCCCCCGCCGGGCCCGACGCGCTGCGCGGCGGCGGCCCGGCGTTCAACGCCGACGTCTTCCGGCGGGTGGTGGACGGCGAGCGGGGACCGGTGCGCGACGCCGTGCTGCTCAACGCCGCGGCCGCGCTGGCCGCCTTCGACGAGCGGGCCGGCGAGCTGACGGCGTCCCTGGCGGCGGGCGTCGAGCGCGCCCCCCCGGCCGTCGACGACGGCCGGGCCGCCCCGCGGCGCGCCCGGGGGGT
>NZ_JBFNXQ010000064.1:0-30544 GCF_041018925.1 Geodermatophilus maliterrae | reverse complement strand
GCTGACCATGGGCGCGGCCGGCCTGCTCGCCGCCGTCACCTACGACCAGGCCGCGTCCAGCGAGGAGGGCCGCGAGGGGGTCCGCACGGCGCTGATCGGGGAGATCCAGACCCAGTCCGAGGTCACCGACGACCTCGCCGCCGAGCTCGAGTCCCTGCGCGGGCAGACGGCCGACGCGGGGGAGGCGGCGCTGGCCGCCAGCGCCGAGGGCCAGCGCGCCATCGACGACCTGGACGCCGCCGAGCAGGCCGCCGGCCTCGTCGCGGTGACCGGTCCGGGGCTGCTGGTCACCCTGGCCAACGCCGAGGCCGACGCCGACGCCGACCCGGTGGGCGGCGCCGAGGAGGACACCCGCGGCCGGGTGCAGGACGGCGACCTGCAGCTGGTGGTCAACGCGCTGTGGGCCGCCGGCGCCGAGGCGGTCGCCATCAACGGCCAGCGGCTGGGCCCGACCACCGCCATCCGCTTCGCCGGGGAGGCGGTCCTCGTGGACTTCCGGCCGGTCGCCAACCCCTACGAGATCAACGCCATCGGGGACCCGGACGAGCTCCGGTCGCGGTTCCTGGCCAGCCCCGAGGTCAACGCCCTGGCCGTCATCTCGGAGTCCTTCGGCCTGCGTTTCGAGTTCGCCCAGGAGGACGAGCTGTCCGTGCCCGCCGGGGGAGTCCCCGAGCTGCGATCCGCCGTCCCCTCCGCCGGCCGGCCGGCGGAGGCCGCCGCCACGGGGACGGGGGGCTGACCGGTGCTCCCCGTCCTCGGCCTGGCGGTCGGCATCGCCCTCGGCCTGTTCTTCGACCCGACCGTGCCGCTGTGGCTGCAGCCCTACCTGCCCATCGCCGTGGTGGCCGCCCTCGACGCGGTCTTCGGTGGCGCCCGGGCCCGGCTCGACGGGATCTTCGACGCCAAGGTGTTCGTCGTCTCGTTCGTGTCGAACGTCGTCGTCGCCGCGCTGATCGTCTTCCTCGGCGACCAGCTCGGGGTGGGCGCGCAGCTGTCGACGGCGGTCGTCGTCGTCCTCGGCATCCGCATCTTCGGCAACGCCGCGGCCATCCGCCGGCACCTGTTCCGGGCGTGAGCGACGACCCGCGTCCCGCTGAGGACGCCGAGCAGCCCCGGCCGGCCGCGGAGGAGAGGCCGGCGGAGGAGCCGCGCGTGCAGGAGTCCGCTGCGGGGGCGCCCACCGCCGGTGCGGCGGCCGAGAGCGCCGGCACCGAGGAGCCTCCCGCCGAGCCCGCGACCGGGTACCCCGCCACCGGCCGACCCGCGCCCGCCGAGCGCGCCACCGAGGAGCCGGGGGCCGGTGTCCTGCCGCCCGGGCCGGGCCGGCGCCGCCAGCGCCGGGTGGCGAGCGCGCTGATCGCCGTCCTCACCGTGCTGCTCGGCTTCGCCATCGCCGTGCAGGTGCGCAGCACCGGCACCGGCCAGACCCTCGAGGGCGCCCGCGAGGAGGAGCTGGTCGCCATCCTCGACGGCCTCGACGCCCAGGAGGCCCGGCTGCGTCAGCAGATCGCCGACCAGCGCGCGGCCCTGCGGGAGCTGTCGGACACCGACAGCCGTTCCGCTGCCGCCCTGGAGAACGCCGCCGAGCGCGCCGAGGCCCTCGCGATCCTCAACGGGACCGTCGCCGCCGAGGGCCCCGGCCTGGTCATGACCATCCGCGACCCCGAGGGGCAGGTGCGCGTCGCCGACCTGCTCGACGCGATCCAGGAGCTGCGCGGCGCCGGTGCGGAGACCCTGCAGATCGACGGTGTCCGGGTGGGCGTGTCCACCGCCGTCACCGGTGTGCCGGGCGAGCTGCGGATCGACGGCCGGCCGGTCACCGACCCCTACGAGGTCGTCGTCATCGGTTCGCCGCCGGACCTGCAGACGGCGATGGGCATCCCCGGCGGCGTGGTCGACCGGGTCGGCCGGCAGGGCGGCACCGTCGACATCGAGCAGCGCGACCGGGTCGTCGTCGACGCGTTGCGGCCCCTGGACGAGCCTCAATACGCTCAGCCGCAGTCCGACGACTGACGAAGGACCCCCTGCTCCACGTCTCGCCGGCGCTCGGCGGGCCCCTGCAGGGGGCCGTGGAACGCTGGGAGACCTGCCGCATGACGACCACCCCTGACGACCGCCGCTACACCGACCAGCACGAGTGGGCGCTCGTGCAGGGGACCGAGGGAGCGGGGACGGTCGTCCGGGTGGGCATCACCGACCACGCGCAGGACGCCCTGGGCGACATCGTGTTCGTGCAGCTGCCCGGGGTGGGGGAGGAGGTGACCCCGGGCAACCCGATCGGCGAGGTGGAGTCGACGAAGTCGGTCTCCGACGTCTACTCACCGGTGGCCGGGGTCGTCTCGGCGGTCAACGAGGTGCTCGGCGACACCCCCGAGACGGTCAACGCCGACCCCTACGGCGCGGGCTGGCTGGTCGAGATCACCGTGACCGGGGACGACGGCGACCCGACCGCCGACCTGCTCGACGCGGCCGCCTACCAGGCGCTCGTCGACGCGTCCTGACCGCCCCCGGGTCCCCCGGCCCGCCTGGGGCGGTGCCTATGCTGCCCCTCGGGAACCGGCCCCGGCCGGCTCGCTGGGACAGCTGTGACGTCGCCTCGACGCCCGGTTGACCCTCGGGACGACCGCTGGTTCCATGACCAACGGCCCGCCGTGCCCGGCACGGCGGCCGACCCACGACGGACTGCCCGGTCCGTCGTCCGCCGGCCGCCCGCGGCAGACCCCCTCGCCCGCGGCGGTGCCCCCTGCACCGGAGGAGACAGACGTGCACTGCACTCGCTGTGGCCACGACAACCCCGAGGGCAGTCGCTTCTGCGCGCAGTGCGGCGCCGCCCTCTCCCAGGAGCGCATGGGCGAGTCGACCAGCGTCATCCCGAAGGTCGGCGGCGAGGACTCCGGCGAGGTCCCCGAGGTCTCCGAGCCGGCCGCCGACGCGCACATCGGCGCCGTCGAGTCGCTGCCGGCCGGGTCGGCCCTGCTGGTCGTCAAGCGCGGTCCCAACGCCGGCAGCCGCTTCCTGCTCGACCAGGACGTCACCACCGCCGGGCGCCACCCCGACAGCGACATCTTCCTCGACGACGTGACCGTCAGCCGCCGGCACGTGGAGTTCCACCGCGAGGGCGGCGGCTTCTCCGTGCACGACGTGGGCAGCCTCAACGGCACCTACGTCAACCGCGAGCCGGTCGACGTCGCCACCCTGGCCGGCGGTGACGAGGTGCAGATCGGCAAGTTCCGGCTCGTCTACCTGACCGGCCCCCGCACCGGCGAGCCCGCCGCCCGCTGAGCCGGTGCCCGGAGCGCGCGCCAGCGCGTCCGGGGACGACGCCGCCGGCGTGCACGCCGCCCGCCTGACCATCGGCGCGGTGCTGGCCGCCCTCCGCGACGACTTCCCGGACGTGACGATCAGCAAGATCCGCTACCTGGAGAGCGAGGACCTGGTCCACCCGCAGCGGACGCCGTCGGGGTACCGGAAGTTCTCGCGGGCCGACGTCGACCGGCTGCGGTACGTGCTGACCGCGCAGCGGGACCACTACCTCCCGCTGCGCGTCATCAAGGAGCACCTCGACGCGCTCGACCGCGGGCTGCCGCTGCCGGGCACCGGCCCCGCGCCGCCGCCGCCGGCGCGGGAGCCGGACCGGTCGGTGCAGGAACCGGACGGTGAGCCGGCGGAGGCCGTCGTCCCCCCGCTGACGCCCGACGAGTTCGCGCGCGCCGCGGGCCTGGACCGCGACCAGCTGGCCGACTGCGTGCAGTTCGGGCTGCTGGTGCCCGACGCCGAGGGGCGTCACCCGGCCGGCGACCTGCCCATCGCGCAGGCCGCCGCGGGCCTGGCCCGCCACGGCTTCGAGCCGCGCCACCTGCGGGCGTTCCGCACCGGCGCCGAGCGGGAGGCGGGACTGGTCGAGCAGCTGGTCGCGCCGGTCCTGCGGTCCCGCTCGGAGGACGCCCGGGCCCGCGCCACGGAGAAGCTGGCGGAGCTCGCGGCGCTGTCGGCGCAGCTGCACCGGGCACTGCTCGAGGCACGCCTCCGGGACCTCCTGCGCCCATGAGTCCGGCGTACGGTGGAGGCGCTGCCGGACCGGCCGCCCCGCGGTCCCGCCCCGGCGCCCACCCGTACCGCCGCAGCTGAGGGAGCAACACCGTGCAGGAACTCAGAGTCGTCGGGGTCCGGGTCGAGCTGCCCGGCAACCAGCCGATCCTGCTGCTGAAGGAGACGCAGGGGGAGCGCTACCTCCCCATCTGGATCGGTGCGGTGGAGGCCGCCGCGATCGCCTTCGAGCAGCAGGGCGTGCGTCCCGCGCGGCCGATGACCCACGACCTGCTGCGCGAGGTCGTGCGCGCCCTGGGGGCCGAGCTCGAGGCGGTCAACATCACCGAGATGCGCGACGGCATCTACATCGCCGAGCTGGTGTTCGGCGACGACCGGGTGGTCAGCGCCCGGCCGTCGGACGCCGTCGCCCTCGCCGTCCGCACCGGTGCGCCGATCTACGGTGCCGAGGACCTGCTCGACGAGGTCGGGATCGAGATCCCCGACGAGCAGGAGGACGAGGTCGAGAAGTTCCGCGAGTTCCTCGACCAGATCTCGCCCGAGGACTTCGGCGCCGGGTCCGGTTCCGGCGGGGCGTGAGCCCCGCGGGGCGGCGCCCCGGTGGTGCTCCGGGCGGGAACGCCCGGGACGGCTGGGACCCCACCCGCCTCGTCCGTCACACACGCCCCGATCCGCGTGCCTCGGGTGCACGCCGGTGCCGGGAGTGCCGATACCACCCCCTCGGGGTCAGTGGGGCGACACGCCGCCCAGGTCAGTTGACCGCCCTGGGGGCCCGGCTTACCGTCGCGGACGACACCGGTGTTGCTCCTGTGATCACGCAGACGACGCCGGACGACCGCCGCGCCCGTGGCGGGACGCGAAGGAGGACGCTGACGTGAGCGACCAGAGCGAGGGCTCCCAGGGTCAGCTCTTCAGCGACGCCGCCGTGGGTGCGACGGACTACGACGAGGTCGACAGCGACCTGGTCGGGTACCGCGGCCCCACGGCGTGTGCCGCCGCCGGGATCACCTACCGCCAGCTGGACTACTGGGCCCGTACCGGCCTGGTCGCCCCCTCGGTCCGCAGTGCGACCGGGTCGGGCACCCAGCGGCTCTACTCGTTCCGCGACATCCTGGTCCTCAAGGTGGTCAAGCGACTGCTGGACACCGGGGTCTCGCTGCAGAACATCCGCAAGGCCGTCGACCACCTGCGCAACCGCGGCATCAAGGACCTCGCCAACGTCACGCTGTTCTCCGACGGGGCGACGGTCTACGAGTGCACCTCGGCCGAGGAGGTCGTCGACCTGCTGGCCGGCGGGCAGGGGGTGTTCGGCATCGCGGTCTCCGGCGCGCTGCGCGAGCTCTCCGGTGAGCTGGCCGAGCTGCCCGCCGAGCGTCTCGACGGCGCGCCGCTGCACGCCGCCGAGGACGAGCTGTCGACGCGCCGCCGCCGCCGGGCCGCCACCGCCTGAGCGAGGACCCTCCTGCCCCCGCGCCGCGCAGTCCCGCGCGGTCGGCAGGAGGGCCGTCCCACACGTCCCGGAGGGGGCGTCCCGCACCCGCGGGGCGCCCCCTCGCCGCGTCCGTGCAGCGAACTGTCCGGGGTACCGCGTCAGGGCCGCGCCGCGGCCAGGGCGAGCCGCGGCTCGGTGTAGAGCTCCGGGTCCCCCGCCGCGGTGGCGCGGACGCCGAGGAAGGTCTGCGGGCCGGCCGCGTCGTGCACCACGCGCAGCGCGATGCCGTCCGGGTCGAGGAACTCGGTCCACGTGCCGTCGGCGTGCCGGCCACTGGTCCAGGCGATGCCGAGCGCGTCGGCGCGTGCCCGCACCCGGCCGGCCGCGGCCGCGTCGACGGCCTCGACGATCACGGGGTGCTCGCCGCGCAGGTCCGCCCGGCCCGCGGTGGTCGAGCGCAGCCGCAGCGCGATCACGTAGTGCGCCGACCAGTCGGCCAGCGCGCAGCCGGTGACCCGCTGCTCGTCGCCGAACTCGCGGACGTAGGCGAGGCCGAGCAGGTCGCGGTACCAGGCCGCGCTCCGTGCGAGGTCGCTGACCGGCACGGCGACGACGACGATGCCCGTCACGTCCTTCGGGCGGTCATCCGGGGTCGTCCGGCCGGTCGGGGCGGTCCGGTCGAGGGTCGTCACGGTGTCGAGGGTCGTCATGGTCCTGTCCTCCTGCTCCGGTGGCTGGTGCTCATGGGCATGGACGCTAGGGAGGCGCGCGGGCACGATCCACGTGCCGCCGTCTCGCGTTCTCCTCCATCCGTCTCGCGGTGGCGACCCGGCGGGGTGTGACCGTGGACCTGCTCAGCTCGGTGCTCCGGGAGGTGCGGCTGGAGAGCGCCGCCTACCGGCTGCTGGAGCTGCGCGCGCCCTGGCGGCTGCGCTTCGACGGCGGCCTGCGGGGCGTGCACGTGGTCGCGTGCGGCCGGTGCGTCCTCCGGCTCGACGGCGAGCCGCCGCGCGACCTGGGGGCCGGTGACCTCGTCGTCCTGCCGCAGGCCGACGCCCACGAGCTCGGGTCCGTCGGCTCGGCCGGCCGGCCCGCCCTGTCGAGCCTGGACCTGGCCCGCCGGACGCCGGGCACCCGGCTGGCGGCCGGGGGCGCCGGCGAGCTCACCACCGTCGTCTGCGGGGCCTTCACCTTCGGCGACGGGGACCACCCGGCGGTCGCCGGGTTCCCGCGCTGCGTCCACGTCCCCGCCGTGGACGGGCAGCCGCCCGGGTGGGTGGCGGGGGTGACCGGTGCCCTGCTCGCCGAGGCGCGCGACGGCGGGCCGGGCAGCGAGGTGGTCATGGCGCGGCTGTCCGACGCGCTGGTCACCCGGGCGCTGCGCCACCACCTGCAGACCGCCGACGAGCCGGGCTGGCTGCGCGGGCTGCACGACCCGCACGTCGCCCGGGCGCTGGCGGCGGTGCACGCCGACCTCGCCGCGCCGTGGACGGTGTCCGCGCTCGCCCGCGCGGCGGGCCTGTCCCGGGCCGCGTTCGCGAGGCGGTTCACCGCGACGGTCGGGCAGCCGCCGATGCAGTACCTGTACGGCACCCGCATGCGCCGGGCGATGACCCTGCTCCGCGCGGAGCACGCGACCGCGGCGGGGGTCGCCTCCCGGGTCGGGTACGCGTCGGAGGCGTCCTTCGCGGTGGCCTTCACCCGGCACACCGGCTGTCCGCCCGGGGCCTGGCGGCGGCGGTCCCGGAGCCGTACCGCCGCGGCCGGGGCCGGCCCCCCGTCGTCCCCTGCGCCGCCGGTCACGGCGGAGGGGGCGCTGGCGCGCCGCTGGTAGCGTCGCGGTAATGGCGGACGCTGCTGCTGGCCCCCTCCCGTCGCTCCGATCCCTGCAGCCCGCGGGCTCCTTCGCCGGCCGGCACATCGGCCCGCGCGCAGGTGAGACCGACGCGATGCTCGAGACGGTCGGGCACCCCTCGCTGGAGTCGCTGGTCGACGCCTGCGTGCCCGAGCCGGTCCGCGACCGCGACGCGCTGAGCCTGCCACCGGCCGCCGACGAGGCCGCCGTCCTCGCGGAGCTGCGCGAGCGGGCCGCCGCCAACGAGGTGTTCACCTCGATGATCGGGCTGGGCTACTCCGGCACGCACACCCCGGCGGTGATCCAGCGCAACGTCCTGGAGAACCCCGCCTGGTACACCGCCTACACGCCCTACCAGCCCGAGATCAGCCAGGGCCGGCTCGAGGCGCTGCTGAACTTCCAGACGATGGTCGCCGACCTCACCGGCCTATCCGTCGCCGGCGCCTCGATGCTCGACGAGGCCACCGCGGCCGCCGAGGCGATGACCCTGGTCCGCCGGGCCGGCCGCGCGAAGCCCGGCGCGGTGTTCGTCGTCGACGCCGACACGCTGCCGCAGACCCTGGCGGTGCTGCGGACGCGCGCCGAGCCCCTGGGCATCGGCCTGCACGTCACCGACCTGTCCGGCGGCTGGCCCACCGACCTGCCCGAGGCCGGCGCGTTCGGCGTCCTGCTGTCCTACCCGGGGGCCAGCGGCGTGGTGCGCGACCACCGGGCGCTGGCCGAGGCCGCGCACGCGGCGGGCGCGTCGGTCGTCGTGGCCGCCGACGTCCTGGCGCTGACGCTGCTCGAGGCGCCGGGGGAGTGGGGCGCCGACGTGGCCTGCGGCAGCACGCAGCGCTTCGGCGTCCCCCTGGGCTACGGCGGCCCGCACGCCGGCTACCTGTCGGTGCGCGAGGGCCTGGCCCGCCAGCTGCCCGGCCGGCTGGTCGGGGTCTCGGTGGACGCCGACGGCGACGTCGCCTACCGGCTGGCGCTGCAGACCCGCGAGCAACACATCCGCCGCGAGAAGGCGACCAGCAACATCTGTACCGCGCAGGTGCTGCTCGCGGTCATGGCCGGGGCCTACGCCGTCTACCACGGGCCCGAGGGGCTGGCCGCGATCGCCGCCCGCGTGCACCGCAGCGCGCTGGCGCTGGCCGGGTGGCTGCGGGCCGGCGGCGTCGACGTCGTCGACGGCGCCTTCTTCGACACCGTGCAGGCGCGCGTGCCCGCCCGGGCCGACGCGGTGGTCGCGGCCGCCGCGGCCCGGCGGGTGAACCTGCGCCGGGTGGACGCCGACACCGTCGCCGTCGCCTGCGACGAGACGACGACGCCCGAGGTGCTGCGCCTGGTCGCCGAGGCCTTCGGCGTGCCCGCCGACGACGCCGCCCTCGACGACGACGGCCCCCACGCGCTGCCCGAGGGCCTCCGCCGGCGCACGCCCTACCTGACCCACCCGGTCTTCTCCGCGCACCGCTCGGAGACGGCGATGATGCGCTACCTGCGCTCGCTGTCGGACAAGGACCTGGCGCTGGACCGCACGATGATCCCGCTGGGCTCGTGCACCATGAAGCTCAACTCGGCCGTGGAGATGGCCGCGATCAGCTGGCCGGAGTTCGCCGGGCTGCACCCCTTCGCCCCGGCCGAGCAGGCCCGCGGCTACCGGCAGCTGATCGACGAGCTGTGCACCTGGCTGGCCGAGATCACCGGCTACGCCGCCGTCAGCGTGCAGCCCAACGCCGGGTCGCAGGGGGAGTTCGCCGGGCTGCTGGCCATCCGCGGCTATCACGCCTCCCGCGGTGAGCAGCACCGCGACGTCTGTCTGATCCCCAGCTCCGCGCACGGCACCAACGCCGCCAGCGCGGTGATGGCCGGCATGCGCGTGGTCGTGGTGGCCTGCGACGAGGCCGGCAACGTCGACGTCACCGACCTGCGCGGGAAGATCGACCAGCACGCCGACCGGCTGGCCGCGATCATGATCACCTACCCGTCGACGCACGGGGTGTTCGAGACCGAGATCCGCGACATCTGCGCCGCGGTGCACGACGCCGGTGGCCAGGTCTACGTCGACGGCGCCAACCTCAACGCGATGGTCGGGCTGGCCCGGCCGGGCCGGTTCGGCTCCGACGTCAGCCACCTCAACCTGCACAAGACCTTCTGCATCCCGCACGGCGGCGGCGGGCCCGGCGTCGGCCCGATCGGCGTCCGCGAGCACCTGGTGCCCTTCCTGCCGGGCCACCCACTCGCCGACACCGGCGGCACGGGCCCGGCGGTGTCGGGGGCGCCGTGGGGGTCGGCCGGGATCCTGCCGATCTCGTGGGCCTACCTGCGGCTGATGGGTCCCGACGGGCTGCGGCGGGCCACCGAGCACGCCGTCCTCGGCGCCAACTACCTCGCCGCCCGGCTGCGCGAGCACTACCCGGTGCTCTACACCGGCGCCGGCGGGCTGGTCGCCCACGAGTGCATCCTCGACATCCGCCCGCTCACCAAGGCCACCGGCATCACCAACGACGACGTCGCCAAGCGGCTGGTCGACTTCGGCTTCCACGCCCCGACGATGAGCTTCCCCGTGGCCGGCACGCTGATGGTGGAGCCCACCGAGAGCGAGGACAAGGCCGAGCTCGACCGGTTCGTCGAGGCGATGGTGACCATCCGCGCGGAGATCGCGAAGGTGGCCTCCGGCGAGTACGACCGCGAGGACAACCCGCTGCGCAACGCCCCGCACACCCTGTCGATGCTCGCCGGGAAGTGGGACCGCCCCTACACCCGCGAGGAGGCGGTCTACCCCGCCCCGGCGCTCACGGGGCGGACCTACCTCGCGCCGGTGCGGCGGATCGACCAGGCCTACGGCGACCGCAACCTGGTCTGCTCCTGCCCGCCGCCGGAGGCCTTCGCCGAGCCCGAGCCGGCCCCGGCGCCCGAGGCGCACGTGCCCGACCGCGGCCAGGGCGCCCCCGACGACCTCGGTACCGCGGCGGACGTGGTGGGCGCCTCGGCCTGAGGAAGGACCCCCTGGGGAAGGACCCCCTGAGGAAGGACCCGGGCCGGGGACGGGAGCGCGTCAGGGGAGGGGCGTGCGGCCCGACGCCGAGGCGATGCCGAGCCAGGTGTGCCGGTTGCCGGCCCAGCACCAGCCCACCTTGGGGCTGTCCCGGCGCTCCCGGCCGTCGCGACCGGTGCCGTTGCTGATCCACAGCGCCGGCGTGCGGGCGTCCAGCGACCCGTTCGCCCGCCGCAACCGGGAGCCGACGGTCATCGTGCAGGCGTTGCGCTCGAGCAGCTCCGGGCACTGCAGCAGCCAGGTCAGGCCCTCGGCCAGGGTCAGCGGTGCCCGGCCGGCCGCGCGGATCCGCGGCAGCGCCTCGTCCGGCGTGCAGTTGCGGTAGGGGTCCCCGCGGTCGGGCTCGTGCAGCAGGTACACCGGGGACGGCGCGACGGCGTCCGCGACGGGGGCGAAGTCGTCGAGGTCGGTCATGTCCACGACGACGAACGCCGGCCGGTCCCGCCAGCGGACGTGGGGCACCAGCGCCGAGGGCGGCACGAGGTCGGCCGCCAGCACCACGAGCCCGTCGCCGGCCGCGGCGGCTGCCTCCCGCAGCCGCGCCGCGGTGATCCCGGCGCGTTCGTGCAGGCCGAGGGCCTCCAGCCGCGCGACCTGGTCGGCGGGGGAGGGGAGGGAGAGCGAGAGGGTCGGCACGGGGCACCTCCGGCGGGACGGCGAGCGGCGGACCGTCCCCCAACGGCCGGGCGCCCGCCGTGGTTCCGACCCCGCGGCCGGTCGACGGACCGGCGGCCGCGGGGGACGATCGCCTCATGACGGCGAGGGTGCGACGGGGACGGGTCCGGACGGCGGGGGCGGCGGCGCTGGCGGCCGGTGCGGTGCTGACGGCGGGGTGCGCGGACGCGGGGGAGCCGGCGAGCCCGGTCAGCCCTGCGGCGGCGACGGAGTCGGCCTCCCCGGGGACGGCCGGGTCGACCGACGGGCTGCGCGAGGCCCTGCTGCCGGCCTCGGCCTTCGGCGCCGACGCCACCGTCGTCGGCCTCACCCTGGAACAGATGGGTGCCGGCGGCCTCCCCGACTGGTCGGGGGACTGGTCGACCGGACTCCCGGACGACGTCACGGTCGACCCGCCGCTGTGCGGCGCCGCTCTGGGCGCGCTGTCCGGGCTCCCCGGTGGGGCGGAGGCGGGCGGGACCGCGCCGGTGCTGGCGGCCCAGGCCGCGCTCGGGGACCGGCTGCGCACGGTGCAGGTGCTCGCCGAGTCCCCGGAGCTCGAGGGCCTGCAGCTGCCGGTCGACCAGCTGCTCGCCGCGTGCTCGTCGGTCACGGTGAGCGGGCCGCAGGGGGAGCGCACCACCGTCGACCTCGTGGAGCTGGACGTCGCGCAGCTGGGCGACCGGAGCGCCGCGCTGCAGGTGACCGTCAGCCGGGGGAACGAGGAGGCGGTGACCGCGCTCGTCGGCGTCGTCGTCACCGGGGACCGCGGGCTGCTGCTCGCGCAGACCGCCGCGCCGGACGGGCCGGCGCCCGACGCGGCCGCCTTCACCGCCCTGCTGGGCGACGCGGCGGAGGCCGCCGCCGGCTGAGCCGCCGGCCCTCCTGCAGACCCCCGCCGCGAGCCTGCGAGGGGCGGGGGGCAGTGGAAGGACCTCGTCCTGCCCACCCCTCGCGAGCTCGGGGCGGTGCCCGGGACGGGGCCGCTCAGGCGGAGACGAGCCCCGCGGTCCGCCACTGGTGGTGCGAGTCGACGGCCCGGCCGTCGGGGAGCAGCTCGCCGTCGTCGTCGAAGAGGACGACGCCGTTGCAGAGCAGGCTCCAGCCCTGCTCGGGGTGGCTGCTCACGACGGCGGCGAGGTCACGCGCGTCGCTGGTGGCATCGGGACAGGGGGTGGTGTGTGCGCACATCAGGATCGACTCCCGATCGGCCCGGCGGGGAGGCCGGGGTTACTAACAGTAAGTGTCCGACTACCGGACCGCTCCGAGTGTGCGCCTGTTGACGGGAATCGTCAGGTGACGAACCTCACCAGCTCACCCCTTCGGGTCGTCAGCACCTGCCATGGCGAGCCCTCGCGCGAGAGCGCACCATGCCGCGCTCCGTCCGTATGTCCGTTATCCCTAACTCAACGCCGTCGTCCGCGCGGTGGACAGCCGCAGCAAGGGGAGGGGTCACAGTTTCCGGAGCAGCACGCGGCGCACCGAGTGGTCGGCGGCCTTCTGCAGCACCAGGCGGGCCCGCGAGCGGGTCGGCGCGATGTTGCTGCGCAGGTTCGGGCCGTTGACCGCGGCCCAGATCGACAGCGCGGTGGCGCGGGCGTCGTCGTCGCTGAGGTCGGCGTAGCGGTGGAAGTAGGCGGTGCTGTCGGCGAACGCCGTCCGCCGCAGCGCGAGGAAGCGCTCGACGTACCACTGCTGGACGTCGGTCTCGGCGGCGTCGACGTACACCGAGAAGTCGAAGAAGTCCGACAGGAACACCTCGGGCACCCGCCCGTCGTCGCGGCGGCCGGCCTGCAGCACGTTGAGCCCCTCGAGCACGAGGATGTCGGGCCGGTCGACCACCTGCCGCTGCCTGGGCAGCACGTCGTAGTACTGGTGGGAGTAGACCGGTGCGCTGACCTCGCCGCGACCGGACTTCACGTCGGCGAGGAAGCGGATCAGCGCGCGCCGGTCGTAGCTCTCCGGGAAGCCCTTGTGCGCCATCAGCCCGCGCTGCTCGAGCACCGCGTTGGGCCACAGGAACCCGTCGGTGGTGACCAGGTCGACGCGGGGGGAGCCGGGGGAGGCGGCCAGCAGGGTCTGCAGCAGGCGGGCGGTGGTGCTCTTGCCGACGGCGACGCTGCCGGCGACGGCGATGACGTAGGGCACCTTGGCCGTGGCGTCGCCGAGGAACCGGCTCTGCGCCGCCCAGAGCCGCTGGCTGGCGGTCACGTGCAGGGCGAGCAGCTCGGCCAGCGGCAGGTAGACGGTGGCGACCTCGTCGAGGTCGATGCGGTCGCCGAGGCTGCGCAGGGCACGCAGGTCGGCCTCGTCCAGCGGCAGGGTGCGGTTGCCCGCGAGCGCTCTCCAGGCGTCCCGGTCGAACGCCGCGTAGGGCGAGATCTGCGGGCGGGTCCCTGCCGTCACACGGTCCATCGTGCCGCCCGCCGTCCGGGGCCCGTGCCGCCGGGGTCCCCCGTCGGGGGGAGGAGCGGCCCGGACCGGCGCATTCGCGGCGGTCCACGGCGGGTGCCGCGTCTAGGGTTCGGGTGTGCCGTCCCGCCTCGGGCTGCTCGACCGCGTCGAGCAGTACGCCGCCGCCGCGCCGCTGGCGGACGCGCGGGTGGTCGCGGCCGGCCCGCTCGACGTGCCGATCGGCTCACCGGCGTGGCCCTACCCGGCCCGTCCGCGCCCGGGCACGCGCACCGTCTCGGCCGACGACGTCCGGGCCGCGGTGGCGCTGCAGGAGGAGGCCGGGCTGCCGGCCGCCGTGGAGTGGGTCGGGGAACGGACGCCGTCGCTCGGGGCCGCGGCGCGCGCGGCCGGGCTGGTGGTCACCGACTTCCCCCTGCTGGTGGTCGACGACCCGGTGGAGCTGCTCCTGCCGGTCGGGGTGCGGCTGTACCTGGTCGGTGGCGAGGACCCGCGACTGCCTCACTACCAGCACCTGCTGGAGACCGCCTTCGCGCCGCACGCCGAGGACGCCGAGAACACCCGGGACGCCCGGGACGGGACGCCCGCGGAGGACGTGCGGACCGCCGTCCTGCGCGAGCGGGTGGCCACCGGCCGGACGGTGCTGATGGTGGCGATCGAGGACGGCCGGCCGATCGCGGTCGGCTCGCACCACCCGGTCGACGTCGGCGGCAGTGAGGTCAGCGAGGTGGTGGGGGTGGCCAGCTCGCCGCGCCGTCGCGGCCGGGGTGTCGGCGCGGCCCTGGCCTCGGCGCTGGTGGCGCAGGCCCGCGAGACCGCCGACCTGGTGTTCCTGACCGCCGGTGACGACGACGTCGCGCGCATCTACGAGCGGGTCGGCTTCGCGCAGGTGGGCACCACCGGGGTCGCCGACCGCCTGCCACCGGCCTGCTGAGCGTGCCCGTGCGGGCTCAGCCGGTCGGCGGCGGGGGGAGCGCGGCCGCCGCGGCCGTCAGGGCCGCCGTGGCCCGGTCGTAGCCGACCGACCGCGGCACCTCGCTGAGCAGGACCACCACCCGGGTCCCGACCACGCTCACCGAGTGCAGGTGGCGGTTGCCGCCGAGGCAGCACATCCAGCCCTGCTTGACCGCGGGCCTCCCAGGTGCGGTGCCGAAGACGCCGAAGCGCTGGTCGAAGCCGTCGGCGGCCACCGGGGTGGCGGTGCGCATCCACACCAGCAGGGTGGTGGCGTCGGCGGGGGCGGCCACCGTGGGCAGCAGCGCGAGGAAGCGGGCGAGGTCGCGCGCGGTCGTGATCGTCTCCCCCCACTGCGTCGGGTCCGCCGGCGGCCTGGTGCCCTTCAGCCCGTAGCGGGCGGCGACGTCGCGCACCATCTGCGTGCCGCCGAAGCGGTCCCACAGCTCGGAGACGGCCGGGTCGTCCGACGAGCGGATCATGTCCTGCAGCAGCCGCCAGTCCCGCGGCTCGAGCGACAGCTGCCCGGTGCGCACGCGGTGCAGCACCTCCTCGGCCACGAACAGCTTGACGATCGAGGCGGTGGGGAAGGGCCGGACGGCCGCGGGGCCGTTGTCGGCGGTGACGTAGGACAGCTCCATGTCGCGGGCGTCGAGGGCCCGGCCGCTGAGGCCGTCGGGCCGCTCGACCTGGGCGGTGAGCGCGACGGCGAGCGTGCCGCCGGTGTCGCCGTAGGCGCTCACCATGGCGGGCACCACCGCGGCGGCGGGGGGGCCGGCCAGCGCGCGGCGGGCGCTGCCGGGCGCGAAGGCGGCCAGCAGGACCGCCAGCACGACGACGGGGACGAGCGTGCGACGGAACGGCAGGGCACGGGGAGGGGCCGGCCGGGGGAGCACCCGAGTCGACATGCGACCAGGTCTACCCCGGACCGGCCCCGTGCACGCGATCCGGCGGGAAACGTCCTGGTTCCGTCCGCGTTGCGTCCCGGGGTCAGTCCTGGGTGTAGGTGGGCACCAGCACCGCCCGGGCCAGGGTGTGGCCGAAGAGGTTGAACCCGTGGAACGCCGGCGAGGCGTCGGCGGGCACGCCCATGTCCTCGGTGTCGAGGGCGTGCACGACGACGAAGTACCGGTGCGGGCCGTGCCCGGCCGGGGGAGCGGCACCGACGTAGCCGGGGAAGCCGGCGTCGTTGCGCAGCTGCCGGGCGCCGGCGGGCAGGCCCGGGCCCTCGCGGTCGCCGGCACCGGCGGGCAGCTCGGTGACCGAGGCGGGGATGCCGGTGACCACCCAGTGCCAGAACCCGCTGACGGTGGGCGCGTCGGGGTCGTAGACGGTGACGGCGAACCCCCGCGTGCCCTCGGGGAAACCCGACCACGACAGCTGCGGCGAGCGGTCCTCCCCGCCGGCGCCCATGACGCCGCTGACGTGCGGCACGGCCAGGGTCTGCCCGTCGGTGACGTCGGTGCTGGTGACCGTGAAGGACGGGACCTCGGGCAGGAAGCCGTAGGGGTCGGGCGGGACGGGCCGGTCGGCCATGGGTGGTCCTCTCCTCGGATCGGTGGGGCGGTTCGCTGCCGCCCCGCGCCGACCCTAGCCAGGAGCACCCCGCTGCCCCCTCCGGAAGAGGACCCCGTCCTCCCCACCCTTCGCGAGCTCGGTGCGGGCTCCTGGACGGGGCCGGCGGCGGGGCGCTGCAGCGGGGCCGACGGGTCCCGGGAGGGTGGATCCCGGTGGCCTCGACAGGCTGGCGGCGGGCTCCCGCCGGTAGCGTCGCAGCGTGCTCGGACTCCCGGACGGCATCCGCGCGTGCCTCTTCGACATGGACGGCGTCCTCACCCGCACCGCCACGGTGCACATGGCTGCCTGGAAACGGACCTTCGACGAGTTCCTGCGCGCCACCGACCCGCAGGCCCCGGAGTTCACCCAGCTCGACTACAACCGCTACGTCGACGGCAAGCCGCGGGCCGACGGCGTCCGCGACTTCCTCGCCAGCCGGGGCATCACCCTGCCCGAGGGGTCCCCGGAGGACCCGCCGCAGGCCGCCACCGTGCACGGGATCGGCCGCCGCAAGAACGAGCTGCTGCTCACCGAGCTGGAGGAGAACGGGGTCGAGGTCTATCCCGGCTCCATGGCCTACCTGCGGGCGGTCAAGGCGGCCGGGCTGGCCACCGCGGTCGTCACCGCCTCGGCCAACGGCGAGCAGGTGATCACCGCCGGGGGCTTCGCCGACCTCATCGACGCCCGGGTCGACGGCGTCGTCACGGCCCGGGAGGGCCTGCGCGGCAAGCCCGCCCCCGACACCTTCCTCGCCGGGGCCCGCGCGCTCGGCGTCGAGCCGGCGCAGGCCGCGGTGTTCGAGGACGCCCTGGCCGGGGTCGCCGCCGGGCGGGCCGGGGGCTTCGGCCACGTCGTCGGCGTCGACCGGGTGGGGCAGGCCGACGCGCTGCGGGACAACGGCGCCGACGTCGTGGTGACCGACCTCGACCAGCTGCTCGACGGCGCCGGCACGGGGGAGCGGGTCCGGTGACCGAGGGGCGCCCCAGCTTCCCGGTCGAGCCGTGGTCGCTGACCGAGATCGGCATGGACCACGCCTCCCTCGGCGTGCACGAGTCGGTGTTCACCCTCGCCAACGGGCACGTCGGCATGCGCGGCTCGTTCGAGGAGGGCGAGCCGATCGTCGTCCCCGGCACCTACCTCAACGGGTTCTTCGAGGAGCGGCCGCTGCCCTACGCCGAGGCCGGCTACGGGTTCCCCGAGCAGGGACAGACCGTCGTCAACGTCACCGACGGCAAGCTGATCCGGCTGCTGGTCGGCGACACCCCGCTCGACCTCGACTACGGCGAGATCGTCGACCACCGGCGCACCCTCGACCTGCGCCGCGGCGTGCTGCGGCGGGTCACCGAGTGGCGTTCGCCCAACGGCCGCACGGTCAAGGTGACCAGCACCCGGCTGGTGTCGCTGCGCCGCCGCTCGATCGCCGCCATCGAGTACTCCGTCGAGTGCACCGACGACCGCGGCGACCTCTACATCGCCCTGCAGTCGGACCTGCTGGCCAACGAGCCGGTCGACAGCGGCAGCGAGGGCGACGACCCCCGGGCCGCCGCCGCGCTGCGCCGTCCGCTGGTCAACGAGCTCGCCGTCGGCCGCGGCCAGCGGGCGGTCCTGGTGCACCGCACCCGGCGCAGCAAGCTGCGTCTGGCCGCCGGCATGGACCACGTCGTCGACGTGCCCGACACCGCCAGTCAGGACATGGAGGCCGGCGAGGACCTCGCCCGCTTCACCCTCGCCGCCCGGCTGCCGCAGGGCTCGGCCCTGAAGCTGGTCAAGTACCTGTCCTACGGCTGGAGCTCCCGCCGCTCGGCGGCGGCGCTGCGCGACCAGGTCGAGGGAGCGCTGGCGACGGCGAAGCTGGCCGGCTTCGAGCGGCTGGCGCGCGAGCAGAGGGAGGTGCTCGACGAGCACTGGGCGCAGGCCGACGTCGAGATCGAGGGCGACGACGAGCTGCAGCAGGCGGTGCGGGTCGGCGTCTTCCACGTGCTGCAGGCCGGGCTGCGCGCCGAGCGGCAGCCGATCCCGGCCAAGGGGCTGACCGGCCCGGGGTACGACGGCCACACCTTCTGGGACACCGAGACCTACGTGCTCCCCGTCCTCACCTACATCGCCCCCGACGCCGTCCGCGACGCCCTGCGCTGGCGGCACTCGACCCTGGACATGGCCCGCTCGCGGGCCCGGGAGCTCGGTCGCCAGGGTGCGGCCTTCCCGTGGCGGACCATCCGCGGGGAGGAGACGTCGGGGTACTGGCCGGCGGGGACGGCGGCCTTCCACATCAACGCCGACATCGCCGACGCCGTCGCCCGGTACCGGCACGCGACGCTCGACGAGGAGTTCGACCGCGACTTCGGCGCCGAGCTGCTCATCGAGACCGCCCGGCTGTGGGCCTCGATGGGCCACTTCGACGCCGAGGACGGCTTCCGCATCGACGGCGTGACCGGCCCCGACGAGTACACCGCGGTGGTGGACAACAACGTCTACACCAACCTCATGGCCCAGCGGAACCTGCGCGAGGCGGCCGCGGCGGTCGAGCGCCAGCCCGACGTCGCGGGCCGGCTCGAGGTGACCGAGGACGAGGTCGCACTGTGGCAGCGGGCCGCCCGGCTCATGCGGGTGCCGTGGGACCCGCGGCTGGGCGTGCACATGCAGTCGGAGGCGTTCACCCACCACGAGGAGTGGGACTTCGCCGCGACGCCGGCCGACCACTACCCGCTGCTGCTGAACTACCCCTACTTCGAGATCTACCGCAAGCAGGTGGTCAAGCAGGCCGACCTGGTGATGGCGCTGCACCTGCGGGGGGACGCCTTCACCCACGAGGAGAAGGTCGCCGACTTCGCGTACTACGAGGCGCGCACCGTGCGCGACAGCTCGCTGTCGGCGGCGCAGCAGGCGGTGGTGGCCGCCGAGACCGGGCACCTGGAACTCGCCTACGACTACTGGGGCGAGGCCGCGCTCACCGACCTGCAGAACCTGCACGGCAACTCCGGGCACGGGCTGCACATCGCCTCGCTGGCCGGCGGGTGGATGGTGGCCGTCGCCGGGTTCGGCGGCATGCGCGACCACGACGGCCGGCTGCTGTTCGCCCCGCGGCTGCCCTCGCGGATCAGCCGGCTGCGCTTCCGGCTGGGCTACCAGGGCCGCTGCCTCGAGGTGATGATCGAGACGGAGCGGGCCACCTACCGGGTGCTCGACGGCGAGTCGCTCGACGTCCACCACCACGGGCGCCGGGTGACCGTCGGTGAGAAGGAGGTCGTCCTCGACATCCCCCGGGCACCGGAGGTCGCCCCGGTCACCCAGCCGCCGGGTGCCGCGCCCCGGCGTCGCGGCAGCGGCCGCCGGGACTGACGAAGGCCCCCTTGCCCCCCCACCGCTCGCGAGCTCGCGGCGGGACCCTGCAAGGGGGCCGCCCTCGTGGGGGCCGGGGTCAGACGACCAGCAGCCACGAGGCGGCGAGGGCCAGCGCGGCGAGGTCGACCAGCAGGAACAAGCCCACCCACACCACCGCCGGGACGCGGGTGAGGCGGGCCAGCTGGTCGGCGTCGGACCCCGGGGCGGCCCGCCGGCGGCGGGCGCCCTGCAGCTCGAGGACCGTGCGCGGGGCGGCCAGCAGCAGGAACCAGGTGACGCCGGCGGCGAAGGCCGCCTGCCCCGTCGGCGGCAGCCACTCGGTGACGCCGAGGACCACCGCCGCGGTGACCAGGACCGCCCACAGGCCGTAGAAGTTGCGGATCTGCAGCAGCAGCAGCGCGAGCAGTCCGAGGACCGCCCAGAGCACCCCGACCGCGTGCCCGGTGGCCAGCAGCGCCGCCGCGCCCAGGCCGAACAGGCCGGGGCCGACGTAGCCGGCGAGGAGCGTGAGCACCATGCCGGGCCCGGTGGGCCGCCCGGCCGACACCGTCAGCCCCGAGGTGTCCGAGTGCAGCCGGATGCCGGCCAGCCGGCGACCGGTGCCCAGCGCCACGAGGCCGTGCGCGCCCTCATGGGCGATGGTTACCACCGTGCGCGCCGGCCGCCACAGGGCCGGGCTGGCGACGACGACCAGCGCCGCGACGGCAGCGCCGACCAGCACCTCGAGGGGCAGCGGCACCTCGGCCGAGATCCGGGTCCAGAACGGGCCGAGGACGTCCACGGGCCTCCTTCGCAGGTGGGAGCGGTCCTGCGCCAGCCTCCCAGAGGTGTCTGTGAGCCCGGGCGCAGCGGACGGCGGGGCGCACGGCGCCGGCGCGCAGCCCCACGAGGAACCGTTATCCACAACGCACGAGACCCATTCGAGCAGGGTCCGAACAGCGACAGCGGAATCCGACGTCGGATCCACCTCACCGTTATTCCTAACTGCGTAAATCGCCGTAACCAGCCAAACGAACAACAACCACCTACGCGGCGGGGAGAGGACGCGCCGGCCTGGAGATGCCGTCGACGATCCCGTGGAAGTCCGCTCGTGCCGGTGAACGCAGACGGGACGCCGTCGTCCACGGCCTCATTGCAGCAGCGCACGACCCCGGACGACGGCGTCCTGGGGGATCAGGGCACGACAGGCTGGGCGATGCAGGCCGAACAGCTGGCGGCCCCCGGGGAGACCCTCACGGTGACCCGGGTGGCCCATGGTGGCTCCCCGACCCTGCTTCACGGCTACGCCAGCTGCCTCGTGCGGGCCGACGGGCGGGATTTCTGAACAGGCGGTGCGGCTGTCGTCGCGGGCCCGGACCCGTGAAACGGCCGGCGGGTGACCTTGGTGCCGCCCCCTGGCCGATGTTGGGAACGATCATTGCGCTCGAGTACCGGCGCCGGGACCGCCCTTCCTCGTGCTCTCGGCGGGACCGGTGGTGGGGGAGCGCTGACGGCGGCCGGCCGGATGCGCCGGCAGTGGCCCTCCGGTGCGGACGAACCCGACCGGCGCGACACGCACCGGTCCGGTTCGTCCTGGTCACCTCGGCACGCGGCAGCATCTCCCGACGGACGGGCGTCCCGGGACGACGAGACCGCAGGACCGAGGTCGAGCGTCGCCATGACGACTCTCCCATCCGTTATCCCCAACGTACCTAATACAACATTGAACAAGAACAAGAAAACCCACGACGCCTGGGGATCAACCCGCCGAGGTCGTCGTCAGGTTGACGGCGTTGCCGTCCGGGTCCTGGACGTGGGCGACGCGCTGACCCCAGGGCATGTCGTTCGGGGCGCCCGGTGCGGCCCCACCGAACTCGACGACGCGGGGGAGGGCGGCGTCGACGTCGTCCACCTCGATGCTGAGCAGGACACGACCGGGGGAGCCGACCTCCACGTCGGCGGCGGCGACGAGGCCGAGGTCGGAGTCGCCGATCCGCAGGCCCTGGTAGAACACCGGGCCGTCGTCGGGCACGCGGTCGGTGGGGACGGCGCCCACGACGCCGGTGTAGAAGCGCACCAGGCGCTCGACGTCGCGGGTGACCAGCATCGGCTGCACAGCGCTCGGCACGGGACCTCCTCGGGTTCGGGTCTGCTCAACAGTGACCGTGCGCGGCGGCCGGACTCAGCGGTGCGCCGGGCGGGCTCACAGCCCCTCGCCGAGGAGCACGAAGGCGGTCACCGCCACGACCAGGACGACGCTCGGGCCGACCAGCGCGTGCGGGGCCAGCCTGTGGGCGGCCGTCACCCTCGTGTTCGTCGCCGTGACGCAACTCCCCGGTGACCCGGTGCGCGCCCTGTTCGGCTTCCAGCCGCCGCCTCAGGAGTTCTACGTGCGGATCCGCAGTGACCACCACTTCGACGAGCCGCTACCGGTCCAGTACGGCCTCTACCTGGGCGACCTGCTGACGGGGGACTGGGGCAGGGGACTGCCGATCGACCCGTAGGGGAACGCGGAGGCCGGGCCGGCCGTCCCCGACGTGGTGGCCGCGACCCGTCAGTGTCGCGCTGGTCCTCGGCGCCGTCCTCGTGCAGCTGGTCGTCGGCGTGGTCGCCGGTGTGCTGACCGCAGGCGCCGGCCGGCGTACCGGGGTGGGCGTCCACCTGGTGGCGGTGCTGCTGGTGGGCACACCGGTCGTCGTCGCCGCGTACCTGCTGCGGACCGTCTTCGTCACGGGCCTCGGCTGGGCGCCGTTCTCCGGGGCGGCCGGTGGGCCGGAGGCCTACGTGCTCCCGGTCGTCGCGCTCGCGGCGCTGTCCACCGGGGCTACGTCGCGCTGATCACCCGGGCGGAGGTGGGGGACACCCTGCGATCGCCGTTCGTCCAGGCGGCGCGCGGTCGCGGATCGCCCGCACGGCGGGTGGTCGGCGTCCACGCCCTGCGTCCCGCGCTGACACCCGTGGTGACCTTCGTGGCGGCCGACGTCGGGCTCATCGTCGTCGAGGGACTGTGCGGGATGCCGGGGATCGGCAACGCCATCCTCGGTGCGATCGAGGGCCGCGACCGCGCGCTGATGGCCGGGTTGACGACCACCGACGTCGCCGCCGCGGCGTTGGACCCTCAGGTGCACCTGCAGGAGACGTCACGGGGAAGGGGTCGTCAGCCGGTCACCCGGTCGGGCCGTTCAACATCACCTGACATAATGTGCATTATCGGCGATGTCCGTGCGGGCCTGACGACCGGCCAGGACACCCGGCCCCGTCGGCGTCGACCGTCCCGGTCGACGCTGGCTCGTGCGCCGCGACGAGGTCGTCGTGCCGGCGGCCGGACGCCGGTGTCGCCCGCCGCCCGTCGGCGTGCACCGGCTGCAGATCGCGGCGCCTGCCGCAGGCCGGCATCGGCGGAACTCGCCCCACCGGCGTCCACCCACCGGCCGCCTCCCGGTCCGCCCGCACCGTCGACGGGTCCGTCGGCCCGCCGGCGCGCCCGCTGCCGTCTCGCCTGCACCTCGACACCTCAGGTCCTGGACGCCGCCGATCCAGCCCACCTCCGTCCGCCCGTCCGGCGACGGCACACCCCTCTCCGCCCCCGCCCCACATCACCCCTATAACATCACAGTGACGTATTGCTGGTGATGTCGCTGCTTCGACGGGCGGCTGGCCCGGGCGCTCCGTAGGGTCGAGGGCATGCAACTCCGACGTCCGCTCGCTGCCCTGATGACCGCGCTGGCTCTGCTCGGGGGCGGCGCGACGCTCACCGCCTGCGGCGACCCGGCGGGCCTGGACCGCAACGACGGGACGAATGACGAGAGCGAGAACACCAGCGGCGAGGACCCGTCGGAGGAGTCGTCGGACAACCTGCCCGACAACAGCAACCCGGACCCCGGTGCGCCCGAGGACCAGGACGACGACACGCAGGACCCGGACTGAGCCGGGGCTGACGGCCGACCGGGGACGAGGGATCAGCTGGCGCGCCCGGTGCGCTCGGTGACCCAGAGCCGGTCCAGCCGGCCGGTGGAGTGCACCAGGTCGGCCAGCGAGCGCTCGAGTTCGGCCTTGGTGTGCTTCTCGGACAGCAGCGTCTGCACGTCCTCGATGGCGCAGCGCAGCTGGAAGAGCCGGTCCTGCAGGCCGTCGAGCTCGGCGCGGGTGACCAGGACGACGTCGCCGGGCAGACCGGCCTTGGCCGTGGCATTGCGCTGCTCGTAGGCGCGCTGCCGGCAGGCCTGGCCGCAGTACACGCGCGGGCGGCCGACCGACCCGGCCCGCGGCAGGATCCTGCGGCACCACCCGCACCGGCGTTCGGCACCGCTCCCCTGCCGGCCGGTGCCTGCCTCGTGCACCGCCGTGTCCTGCTCCGTCGTCGTCGTACCGACCACCTTCCCGACCGCCGTGCGGGCGTGCTGCTGTGCCACGGCGGGGACGTTAGACGCCACCACCGACAGTCCCGGCGAACACGCCCGACACGGCGCCCCGGCGGTCGTCGTCGGCGTGTCGGCACCCAGCGCTAGCGTGTCGCCCGTGCCTCCCGCGCGGTTCGCCTTCCTCGAGGGAGAGACACCCTTGGCGATGGCCCACCGCGGCGGTGCGATCGAGCACCTGGAGAACACCATGCCGGCCTTCGAGGCCTGCGTGGCCCTGGGCTACCGGTACCTGGAGACCGACGTCCGGGTGACCGCCGACGGCGTCCCGGTCGTCTTCCACGACCCGACCCTCGACCGCGTGACCGACCGGACCGGCCGGATCGAGCACCTGCCGTGGGCGGAGGTGGCCGCGGCGCGAGTCGGGGGCCGCGAGCCGATCCTGCGGCTCGAGGAGCTGTTCGGCGCCTGGCCCGACGTCCGGTTCAACCTCGACATCAAGGCCGCCGGCGTCCTGGCCCCGCTGGCGCACACGGTCCGGCGGACGGGGGCCGCCGACCGCATCTGCCTGGGCTCGTTCTCCGACGCCCGCATCGCGGCGGCCCGGCGGGTCTTCGGGCCCACGGTGTGCACCTCGCTGGGGCCCCGCGGCGTGGCGGCGCTGCGGCTGTCCTCCTACTCCCCCCGCGCCGCGGGCCTGGTCCGCCTGCCGGCCGGGTGTGCGCAGGTGCCGCTGCAGCTGGGCGGCCGGGCGCTGGTCGACGAGCGGTTCATCGCCGCGGCGCACGCCCGTGGCCTGCAGGTGCACGTGTGGACGGTGGACACCGTCGAGGAGGCCACGGCGATGCTCGACCTCGGCGTGGACGGGATCATGACCGACCGCCCGGCGCTGCTGAAGGGTCTGCTCGAGGACCGCGGCCAGTGGAAGCCGCGGTGAGCGGCTGGGCCGAGCGGGTGCGCACCTGGCGGCCGGCGCCGCCGCCGCTGCCCGACCACCTCGAGCCGATCCTGCGCGACGACGACCCGGAGTGGTTCGCCCGCGAGCTGGCCATCGCCGCGGCGCCGCCCTGGTGGGTCTGGCTGGTGCTGCTGCGCCGGTTCTCCTGGCTGGTCGATCTCTTCGGCCGCGTGGAGGTCACCGGCTCGCTCCCCGAGCAGCTGCGCCGCGGCCCGCTGCTGCTGGCCGCCAATCACGTCGGCGACTTCGACCCCGTCGTGGTCGCCGTCGCCCTGCACCGGCTCGGCGTCGTCCCGCGGATCATGGCCACCGGCGGGATCATCACGGCGCCGGTCGCCGGCCCGCTGCTCGAGCGCGCCGGCGCCATCCGGGTCGACCGCGGCACCCAGCTGGCCCGGCACGCGGTGCGCGTCACCGAGGTGGCGCTCGTGCACGGCGGCCACGTCGTCGCCTATCCCGAGGGGCGGGTCGGCCTGGACCCCGACGGCTGGCCCGAGCGCGGCCGCACCGGCATGGCGCGGCTGGCCCTCGGCGTCCGCGTCCCGGTGATCCCGGTCAGCCAGTGGGGCGCCCAGGAGGTGCTGCAGTACGGCAACGACTGGGGCAAGCTGCGCACCCTGGCGCGCTCCCTGGTCCGGCGCCCGGTGCTGCGGGTGCACGTCGGCCCGCCGGTGTTCATGGAGGACCTGCAGGTGGGCCGGGTGGGCGACGCCAACCGGGCGCGGATGCGGATCGCCGCGGCGATCACCCGCGGTCTCGTGCCGCTGCGCGCGGCCAGCCGCCCGCTGCACCCCGACCCGACCCGGCCCACGACGGGGGCGGCGGCCTTCCCCGGCGGGGTGGTCCCCGAGGACATCCCGTGACCGCACGGTGCTGGACCGCACCGGTCCCGGCTGGCACCCTGCGCCGGTGAGCGCCCCCGACGTCGACGCCGCCGCCGGCCCCGTCGACCCCGCCCTGCGCCGCGAGCGCTTCGGCTGGTACTCCTACGACTGGGCGATGTCGGTGTTCAACACCAGCGTCACCACGGTCTTCCTCGGCCCGTACCTGACGTCCGTGGCCGAGGAGGCCGTCGGGCCCGACGGCCGGCTGCCCTTCCTCGGGCTGTCGATCCCGCCGGGCAGCTGGTTCTCCTACGTCCTGTCGGTGTCGGTGGTCCTGCAGGTCGTCGTCCTGCCGCTCACCGGCGCCGTCGCCGACCGCACCGGCCGCAAGCGGCACCTGCTCGGCGGGCTGGCCGCGCTGGGCGCCCTGGCCGCGACCTGCCTGTTCTTCGTCGCCGACGGCCGCTACCTGCTGGGCGCGGCGCTGTTCGTCGTGGCCAACGTCAGCTTCGGCGCGGCGACCGTCGTCTACTACTCCTGGCTGCCGGCCCTCGCCGGCCCCGACGACCGCGACGCCGTCTCCAGCCGCGGCTGGGCGTTCGGCTACGTCGGCGGCGCCCTGCTGCTGGCCATCCACCTCGGGCTCTTCCTCGGCGCCGACGCCCTCGGCCTGACCAGCGGCGAGGCGGTGCGGATCTGCCTGGCGACGGCGGGGCTGTGGTGGGGCCTGTTCACCCTCGTCACCGTGACGCTGCTGCGCGACCGGCCGCCGGGAGCCGGGCACGGCCCCGCGACCAGCGGGTTCCGCCAGCTGGCGGCGACCCTGAGGGGGATGCGGGCGTTCCCGCTGACGCTGTGGTTCCTCGGCGCCTACCTGCTGTTCAACGACGGCGTGCAGACGGTGATCTCGCTGTCGGCCACCTACGCCACCGAGGAGCTCGGACTGTCCCAGTCGGTGCTCACCGGGGCGATCCTCATGGTCCAGGTGGTCGCCGTCTTCGGTGCCCTGGGCTTGGGCCGGGTGGCGGCCCGGTACGGGGCGAAGCGCACCGTCCTGGGCTGCCTGGTGGCCTGGACGGCGGTGCTGGTGGCCGCCTACACGCTGCAGGAGGGGGCGGTCGTGCAGTTCTACGCGCTGGCCGCGGTGATCGGGCTGGTGCAGGGTGGCACCCAGGCCCTGTCGCGCTCGCTGTTCAGCCACCTGATCCCGGCCGGCCGGGAGGCGGAGTACTACAGCTTCTACGAGATCAGCGACCGCGGGACCAGCTGGCTCGGGCCGCTGGTCTTCGGCCTGACCTACCAGTTCACCGGCTCCTACCGGTACGCGATCATCAGCCTGGTGGTCTTCTTCGTCGCCGGGTTCCTGCTGCTGGTCCGGCTCCCGATGCGCCGGGCCGTCGTGGCCGCGGGCAACACGCCGCCGGAGCGCCTGTGACCGCCCCGGACCGCTCACCGGCACCGGCGTCGATCCCCGCGGCCGGGGGACGGCGGGCCGCCCTCGCCCCGGCCCACCTGCGCTTCTTCCACGGCCCCATGGACTGCGGCAAGTCGACCCTGGCGCTGCAGGTGGACCACAACCAGAGCCGGCAGGGCCGCTCGGGCCTGCGGCTGACCCAGGGCGACCGGTCGGCGGGGCCGCAGATCAGCTCGCGGGTGGGCCTGAGCCGCACCGCCGTCGAGGTCGACACCGGCACCGACCTGCTGCTGCTGGTGCGCAGCCACTGGGCGGAGGGACGGCGGGTGGACTACCTGGTCGTCGACGAGGCGCAGTTCCTCACCCCGGCCCAGGTCGACCAGCTCGCCGAGCTCGTCGACGCCTCGCACGTCGACGTCTACGCCTTCGGCCTGACCACCGACTTCCGGACCCGCCTGTTCCCGGGCACCCAGCGGCTGCTCGAGGTCGCCGACGACGTCCAGCGCATCCAGGTCGAGGTGCTGTGCTGGTGCGGCGCGCCCGGGCTGCTCAACGCCCGCGTCGTCGACGGCGCGATGGTCCGCTCGGGCGCCACGGTCGTCGTCGCCGACACCGCACCGACCCCCGCCCCCGGTGAGGGCGAGGGGCCCGACACCGGTGCGGACGTGCACTACCAGGTGCTGTGCCGGCACCACCACGTGCTCGGCCAGCTGGGGCCGACGGCGGCCGGTCCGGGCCAGCTCGCCCTGTCCTGAGCCCTGTCCTGCCCTTGTCCTGAGCCTTGTCCTGAGCCCACCCCCTCACCCGGACGGGGGTCGGTGAGCGCGCCAATACCACCCCATGCGATGATGGGGAACCGACTCGGCGGAATCTCTTCGCGAAATCCGTCGTTGGTCCCTTTCGACTCCCCTGTGCAGTGGGTAGCTCCCAGCTGCGACGAGGACTCCTGACCGACTCCACAAGCACGAGAGGACGGTGTGCCATGGGCGAGCGATCCCTGCGCGGCAGCCGACTGGGCAGCGTGAGCTACGAGACCGAGCGGAACACCGCGCCGATCGAGCGGCAGTACGCGGAGTACAAGTGTCCCGCGGGCCACCAGTTCACCGTGCCCTTCGCCGACGACGCCGAGGTGCCCGACACCTGGGAGTGCAAGTTCGACGGCGCCGCGGCCAAGCTGGTCGGCGGCAGCGAGCCGACCCCGAAGAAGGTCAAGCCGCCGCGGACCCACTGGGACATGCTCCTGGAGCGCCGCTCCGTGGAGGACCTCGAGGAGGTCCTCGCCGAGCGCCTCGAGGTGCTGCGCGGCCGGCGGACCCGCGCCAGCTGAGCTCTTCCCGATCGACGCGACGGCCCCGGTGGGATCCCACCGGGGCCGTTCCGCGTCCTGGGCCGTTCAGGTGCCGGGGTCGCTCCCCGCCGTCAGGGCCGGCCGGCGTTCCCGGGCTGCGCGTCCAGCACCTCGCCGGCGACCTCGCCCTCGATCACCCGCGTCGACGTCGCCCCGGACGTCCGCGGGAAGCCGGGCACGCGGGTGCTGCGGACCCGCACCGGGCCGGCCGTCCCGAGCCGGGCCGCCAGGCCGGCGCTCAGCCCGCGCGTCACGGCGGCCCGCACCAGCGGCCGGGTGGGCGGCAGCAGGCACAGCAGCCCGACGGTGTCGCCGAGGAAGCCCGGCAGCACCATCAGCGCGCCGCCGACGGCGACCAGGCCGGCGTCGGTGGCGGCGCGCCCGGGCCGGTGGCCCCGCTGCCGGAGGTCGGCCAGGGCGCGGGTGCCCTGACGGGCCAGCAGCGTCCAGCCCAGCACGGTGGTGGCCAGCGCCGCGAGCAGCGTCCAGCCCACCCCGATCCACGCCGCGACCAGTACGAAGACGGCGACCTCGGCGAGGGCCCACAGCCCCGCCAGCACCCGAACGCGGTGTCCCACGACTCTCCTCGGCCCGCTCGTGCGGACGGCCCGGGTCCGCCTACCGGACCGCGCTGGACCGTCCGCCGTCGCGGACCCGTCCCGGTACGGCGCGGCGGACCCGGCCCGGCAGCCGGTCGGCCAGCCGGTCCTGCAGGCCCCACCACGTGACCCGTACCAACGCCTCTCCAACGATCGAGGCGGTCATCTTGCTCCTGCCGAAGGCCCGCTCGGTGAAGGTGATCGGCACCTCCACCACCCGGGCACCCGAGCGCCACGCGCGCCACGCCCAGTCGACCTGGAAGCAGTACCCCTGGCTGGCCACCTCGTCGAAGGGCAGCCGGTCGACCAGGTCGCTGCGGACGGCCCGGAAGCCGCCGGTGGCGTCGGCCAGCGGCAGCCGCAGCGCCCAGCGGGTGTAGCGGTTGCCCAGCCGGGACAGCAGCAGCCGCCGCCGTGGCCAGTCCTCCACACGGCCGCCGGGCACCCAGCGCGAGCCCAGCACCAGGTCGGCGCCGGCCAGGTCGGCCAACAGCCGCGGCAGCTGCTCGGGGTGGTGCGAGCCGTCGGCGTCCATCTCGACCAGCACGTCGTAGCCGTGCTCGCGGCCCCACCGGAACCCGGCCACGTAGGCCGGTCCCAGGCCGGACTTCTCCGTCCGCCGGAGCACGTGCACCCGGGGGTCCTGGACGGCGAGCTTCTCGGCCACGTCGCCGGTGCCGTCGGGCGAGCCGTCGTCGACGACGAGCGCGTGCGCCTCCGGGACGGCGGCGTGCAGCCGGTCGAGGACGGGCTCGAGGTTCTCCACCTCGTCGTAGGTCGGGATGACGACGAGGACGCGCTGTCCCGGTGTCACCGGGCGGACCCCGCCCGCACCCGGCGGCGCAGCCCCGGCGCGGCGACGGCGAGCACCGCGCCGGCACCGAGGGCGGTCAGCGCCCACTCGGGGGCGGCGCCCAGCCGCGTGGCGAGCGTCGTCGCCTCCCGCTGGGCGATCTGCTCGACGAACACCGCCGACGTGAACAGCTCCGACTGCCGCGCCAGCGACCCGTCGGGCGCGATCACCGCGGAGATGCCGCTGGTGGAGGCGAGGGCGACCGACCGGCCGGTCTCCACCGCCCGCACCTGCGCGGCGGCCACCTGCTGCACGCTCTCGTCGGTGAAGCCGAAGGTGGCGTTGTTGGTCTGGACGACGAGCATGCCGGCGCCGGCCTCCACGGTGTCGCGGACGAGGGAGTCGTAGACCACCTCGAAGCAGATGACGTCGCCCACCCGGGCGCCGCCCATGTCGAGCACGCCGACCTCGGTGCCCGCGGTGAAATCACGGCGCACGAGGTCGACCTTGTCGCTGAAGAAGCGGAAGAAGTCCCGCGCCGGCACGTACTCCGCCAGGGGCACGGGGTGGCGCTTGACGTAGGTGTCGCCCGGGCCGGTCCCGGGGTCCCACACGATGGCGGTGTTGCTGATGAACCGGCCCGGACCGTCGAGGACGGCGCCCACGAGGATCGGCGCGTCGACCGCCTCGGCCGCGCGGCTGATCTGCCGGGCGGCGTCGGCGTTGACGTAGGGGTCGATGTCGGAGCTGTTCTCCGGCCACACCACCAGGTCGGGCTGCTCCTCGTCCCCCGCGGCGACCGCTGCGGCCAGCGCGAGGGTGCGCTGCACGTGGTTGTCGAGGACCGCCCGGCGCCGGGCGTTGAACTCCAGCCCCGCCTCGGGGACGTCGCCCTGGACGACGGCGACGGTGACCATCGGGCCGCCGCTGGTGAGCGAGGAGCCCGGCAGCGGCAGCCAGGCCAGGGCGCCGACCAGG
>NZ_JBFNXQ010000063.1:0-32557 GCF_041018925.1 Geodermatophilus maliterrae | reverse complement strand
CCCCGCCCAACCGGGCCCGGTTCCTGCCGGCCGACGAGACCCAGGTCATCCCGATCCATGTCCTGCCCCCGGTCCCGCACGCGCCGGAGGGGGAGACCGAGGAGGAGGCCCGCGAGCGGGAGGGCGCCCCCGGCGGCAGCCGGGGCATCCTGCGCGCCGCCGGCACGATGGCGGTGGCCACGCTCGTCTCCCGCGTGACCGGCCTGCTGCGCACCATGGTGCTGGCCGCGGCGCTCGGCGTCGGCCTGGTCAACGACGCCTACAACACCGCCAACACGCTGCCCAACATCGTCTACGAGCTGCTGCTGGGCGGCGTGCTCACCTCGGTCATCGTGCCGCTGCTCGTGCACGCCCAGGAGCGCGACCGCGACGGTGGCGTGGCCTACGCCCAGCGGCTGTCCACCCTGGCCGTCGCCGGGCTGGTCGTGGTCACCGCGGTCGCCGTGGCGGTGGCACCGGTGCTCACGGCCCTCTACGGCATCCAGGGCGACCCGGAACAGGTCCGGCTGGCCAACTGGCTGGCACGGATCCTGCTGCTCGAGATCGTCTTCTACGGCGTCGGCGCGCTCGCCCAGGCGATCCTCAACTCCCGGGGTGTCTTCGGCCCGCCCGCGTGGGCGCCGGTGCTCAACAACGTCGTCGTCATCGCCACCGGCGTGCTGTTCCTCGCCGCCAGCGGCCCCGGCGAGCTCACGCCCCGGACGATCAGCAGCGGCCAGGTGTGGCTGCTCGGGATCGGCACCACGCTGGGCATCGCGCTGCAGGCGCTGGTCCTGGTGCCGCTGCTGCACCGGGCCGGCGTCCCGCTGCGGCCGCGCTGGAACCTGCGCCAGATCGGCCTGCGCGAGGTCGGCGGCATGGGTCTGTGGGTGGTCCTCTACGTCGCGGTCAGCCAGATCGGTGTCGTCGTCGCCACCCGTGTGGCCAACGCCGCCGCCCGCGAGGGCGGGCTGGGGTCCAGTGCCTTCGCCATCGCCAGCCTGCTGTTCCAGATGCCCTACGGGATCATCGGCGTCGCCCTGCTGACCGCCCTGGTGCCGCGGATGAGCCGCGCCGCCGCCCGGCACGACGTCCCCGGCGTCGTCCAGGACCTCTCGCTGGGCACGCGGCTCTCCGCCCTCGGTCTGCTGCCGGTGGCCGCCGCCCTCACCGTGCTCGGGCCGGCACTGGCCACGGTGGCCTTCGCGCGCGGCAACACCACGGTCGCCCAGGCGCAGGGCATCGGCGCCGCGCTGGCCGTCGGCGCCTTCGGCCTGCTGCCCATGGCCGTCACGCTGCTGCAGCTGCGGGTCTTCTACGCCATGAAGGACGCGCGCACGCCCACGCTCATCCAGGTCGGCATGGTCGTCGTCCGGGTGCCCCTGCTGCTGGCTGTCCCCGCGCTGGTGGAGCCCGAGCACGTCGTCGCGGGGCTGATGCTGGCCACGAGCACCACCTACCTGGCCGGTTGGCTGCTGGGGCACGTCGCGCTGCGGCGCCACCTCGGGCAGGCCCGCGCCGGCGGTACCCTCGGCCCGGTGCTGCGGATGACCCTCGCCGCCGCCGTCGGGGCGCTGGCCGGGTGGCTGGTCGCCGGAGTGACCGACGACGCCCTGGGCACGTCGGTCGCGGGCTCGCTCGGGACCCTGCTGGTCGGTACCGTGGTCGTCGGTGTCACGACCCTCGCCGGGTTCGTGCTCGCCCGCGTCCCGGAGCTCCGGGAACCCCTCACCGCCGTCCGCGCGCGGCTGGGGCGCGGATGAGCACGGTCCCGCCCGGGCCGGCACCGGTGCCGGGGCAGCGCGCCGCCGGCCGGGGAGGGTCGAGGAGGTCGTCCGCGTCCATGACGTCCACGATCACCGGCCTCCCCGACCGCTACCGCCCGCTCGAGGAGGTCGGCCCGGTCGAGCGGACCGAGACCGGCGTCATCCACAGCTGGCGAGCCAAGGACCGGGTCCTCAACCGCGACGTCGCCGTCCGCGTGCACGAGCCCGGCGGCCCCGCCGCACGCACCTGGATCACCCGCGCGCTGACCGCGGGCGGGCTGGCCACGCCGGCGCTGGCGATGGTCTACGACGCCTCGGAGGGCAACGGCGACGGCAGCGGCAGCGCCGCCTACGTCGTCAACGAGTGGATCGAGGGGCAGACCCTCGCCGAGCGGCTCGAGTCCGGCGCGATGGACGAGCGGGAGGCCCGCACCGTCCTGCGCCGGCTGGCCGAGGGCGTCGCCGAGGCGCACCGCGTCGGCCTCGCCGTGGGCGGGCTGAGCCCCGAGACCGTCGTCCTGCGGCCCAACGGCCTGGTCGGGCTGCGCGCGGTCCCGGCCGCCACCGGCACCGTCCACGAGGACATCGCCGCGCTGGGCGCGCTCCTCGAGTACTGCCTCACCGGCTCCCGCGCCGGCGTCCCGGGCTCCGGCGGCACCCCCTCCGGCCCGCCGCCCATCGCCCAGCCCGACCTGGCCGCGCTGGTGCGCCGGGCCCGCTCCACCGAGCCCGGCACCCGGCTGGCCAGCGCCGCCGCGATCGCCGCGCTGCTGGCCGAGCGGCCGCGCTCCGGCGCCACGCCGGTCCGCGGCCGCGACGAGAGCGACAGCGGCTGGCTGCGCCGCCTGCGCGAGCACCGCGACACCCGGCAGGAGCAGACCCAGCGGGTCACCGGTGCGCCGGCCGCCCCGCCCGCGGACGACCGCGACCACGACGAGCACGACGACGTCGCCCGCCGCCTGGAGCCCGACACCCTCCCGCCGGTCCCGCGCGGCCGCACCGCCGCCACGCCGGCCGAGGAGCCGGTCGACGAGCCGGTCATCGACGACGGCGGTTTCTCCCCGGCGCGCCGGAAACTGCTGGTGGTCGGCCTGCCGCTGGTCGCGCTGCTGATCGTGATCGCGCTGGCGTACTGGGTGGGCACCAACGTGCTGTCGGTCGCCGGGGACGTCGACGAGGTGCCCGGCTCGGCGCCCCCCGCGCCGTCCACCAGCCCCGCGGCCGAGGAGAGCGCCGCCCCGTCGTCCGGGGGCGCACCGGCCGTCATCGCCGAGGGCGCGGTCTTCGACCCGTTCGGCGACGGCGACCCGGACAACCCCCGGGACGTCCCGGCGTCCTACGACGGCGACCCCGCCACGGCGTGGTCCACGGTCACCTACCGGGGCTCCGCCGAGTTCGGCGGCCTCAAGCCCGGCATCGGCGTCGTCTACGACCTCGGCTCGGCCCAGCCGGTCGCCGGGGTCAGCCTGACCACCACCACGCCCGGGATCTCCGTCGAGGTCCGCACCGGCGACGCCCCCGACGGCGACCTCGAGACCTTCCCCGTCGCCACCGCCGGCACCGTCGACGGGACCGCGGAGCTGGCCTTCGCCGAGCCGGTGACCACGCAGTACGTGCTGGTCTGGATGACCGGCCTGGTGCCCGCCGACGACGGTTTCGCCGGCGCCCTGGCCGAGGTCGCGGTCACCCCGGCGACCTGAGAGAAGGACCCCGTCCTCCCCACCCCTCGCACGCTCAGGGTGGTGCCCCGGACGGGGCCGTCACACGTCCGGGGGCGGCTCCGACCAGGGAATGCGGACCCTACGATCCTCGTTGTGCCGCGCGTGACCGACTCCCAGCCGACCCCCGGCCCCGCGACGACCACCGAGGTCCTGTCCCCTGTCATCCCCCCGGCAGAGCACGACGGCGTCCGTGACCTGATCATCATCGGTTCCGGTCCGGCCGGTTACACGGCGGCGGTCTACGCGGCGCGGGCCAACCTGCACCCGCTGGTGTTCGAGGGCTCGCAGTTCGGCGGTGCGCTGATGACCACCACCGAGGTGGAGAACTTCCCCGGCTTCGCCGAGGGCATCCAGGGCCCGCAGCTCATGATGGACATGCGCCAGCAGGCCGAGCGCTTCGGCGCCGAGCTCGTCGCCCGCGACGTCTCCGAGGTCGACCTCACCGCCACCCCCAAGGTGGTCAAGGTCGGGAACGAGGTGCACCTCGCGCACGCGGTCATCGTGGCCACCGGCTCGAAGTACCGGTACCTGGGCCTGGACAACGAGCAGCGCCTCCTCGGCCGCGGCGTCTCCGCCTGCGCCACCTGCGACGGCTTCTTCTTCCGCGACCAGGACATCGTCGTGGTCGGCGGCGGCGACTCGGCGATGGAGGAGGCCACCTTCCTCACCCGCTTCGCCAAGACGGTCACCGTGGTGCACCGGCGGGAGGAACTGCGCGCCTCGAAGATCATGCAGAAGCGCGCGCAGGACAACGAGAAGATCCGCTGGGCCCTGGGCAAGCAGGTCACCGACGTCCTCGGCGAGCAGACCGTCTCCGGCGTCCAGCTCACCGACGTCGGCTCCGGCACCACCGAGGAGCTGCCGGTCTCCGGCGTCTTCGTCGCCATCGGCCACGACCCGCGCAGCGAGCTGTTCGCCGGCCAGCTCAAGCTGGACGACGAGGGCTACATCCAGGTCGAGCACCCGACCACGCGCACCAACATCGACGGTGTGTTCGCCTGCGGCGACGTCGTCGACCACGTCTACCGGCAGGCGATCACCTCGGCCGGCACCGGTGCCGCGGCGGCCATCGACGCCGAGCGCTGGCTGGCCGAGACCTTCGACGAGCGCTGAGACCGGCACCCCACCGCCGGGTGCGCTGATCGCGCACCGGGCATAGACCACCGGTCCGGCCGGTTGATCCGGCCGGGCCACCCGAGTGAGACACAGAGGAGAACGACCATGGCAGGCAACACCGTGACGGTCACCGACGCCAGCTTCGCCAACGAGGTGCTGGGCAGTGACAAGCCCGTCCTCGTCGACTTCTGGGCGGAGTGGTGCGGCCCGTGCAAGATGGTCGCCCCCGTCCTCGAGGAGATCGCCCGTGAGCACGGCGACAAGCTGACGATCGCCAAGCTCAACATCGACGAGAACCCGCAGATCGCCCGTGACTACCAGGTCATGTCGATCCCGACGATGACCGTGTTCCAGGGCGGCAAGCCGGTCAAGAGCATCATCGGCGCCAAGCCGAAGGGCGCGATCCTCTCCGACCTCGCCGACTACATCTGAGCCAGGACCTCCTGCCCCCCTCAGGGGGGCCGCCTGCGCGCAGGGCCCACCCGTCCACCAGGACGGGTGGGCCCTGACGCGTCGGAGGCCCCCCCACCGGGCCGGACGGCGGCGCGGACGGGACAATCGGCGACACGATGGGTACCGAGAACCGCATGCAGCCGCTGGGGCCCGGGAGCCGGGGACCAGCCGTGGCCGACGTGCTGGCGGCTCTGCGCAGCCTGGGTCTGCTGGCCTCCACCGACGGCGGCACGGGGGAACCCCCCGACGGCGCGGAGGTCTACGACGAGGCGACCGCGACCGCCGTCCGCCACTTCCAGCAGGTGCGCGGCCTGTCGGTCGACGGCCGGGTCGGCGAGGAGACCTACCGGGCGCTGTCGGAGGCCCGGTGGTCACTGGGCGATCGGCTGCTGCACCACGACCCCGAGCGGCCGATGCGCGGTGACGACGTCACCAACCTGCAGGAGCGCCTGCTCGAGCTCGGCTACGACGCCGGCCGCGCCGACGGGATCTTCGGTCCCGAGACCGAGGTCGGCCTGCGCGCCTTCCAGCGCGACTACGGGCTGACCTCCGACGGCACCTGTGGGCCGGCCACGCTGCGCGCGCTGCGCCAGCTGGGCCGCAAGGTCACCGGCGGGCGCCCGCAGCTGCTGCGGCAGAGCGCCTCGTTCGTCGACAGCGGGCCGCACCTCATCGGCCGCCGCATCGTCGTCGACCCCGGCCACGGCGGGGCCGACCCCGGCGTCACGTCCGGTGAGACCACCGAGGCCGACCTCGTCCTCGACCTCGCCCGCCGGATCGAGGGACGGCTCGCCGCCGCCGGCGCCACGGTCTACCTCACCCGCGGCCGCGACCAGGACCCGACGCCGGCCGAGCGGACCGCCTTCGCCAACGACGCCCGCGCCGACCTGTTCATCTCCCTGCACCTGGACGAGCACGCCTCCGAGCACGCCCGCGGCGTGGCCAGCTACTACTTCGGCACCGGCTCGGGGACGTCGTCGACGGTGGGGGAGCGCTTCGCCGACCTGGCCCGCCGGGAGGTCGTCGCCCGCACCGGCATGCTCGACCTCGGCGGGCACCCCAAGACCTGGGACCTGCTGCGGATGACCCGCATGCCCTCCGTCCGCCTCGACTGCGGCTACCTCTCGCACCCGGTCGACCGGCTGCTGCTGCTCGACGCCCGGCTGCGCAGCACCGTCGCCTCCGCCGTCCTGGCGGCCGTGCAGCGGCTGTTCCTGCCGGCCGACGCCGACCCGCCCACCGGCACGTTCGTCCTGCCCCACCGGTCCTGAGCACCGGCCCGCCGTCCGCGGCTCCCGGGCGACGATCAGGGGACCTGATCATGGCGTGTCCTCCCCGGCCGTGGAACGTGCGGGAGGACGCCGCGCGGTGAGGGAGGACGGCGGCCACCCCGCCGACGGGGCGCCGGGCCCCGCACGTGGCCGCGGTGGCGCTCCCGGGCGGGCGACGGTGCCCCTGGGGCGCGTGGGGCGGCCGGGTGTGACTGGTCCGTCTCAACCGGCGGTGTCCGACCGTCCGGCTGCGGCGTCTCCCTACACTCGACGGGTGGCCTCTCTCCCGCCGGGTCCGCCGTCGTCCGGCACCCCGCACGCCCACTCGCACGTCGTGCCCCGTCACCCGCGGCTGGACCCCCTCGCCGACCGGTACGCAGCGCGCACGCACGGGATGAAGAGCTCGGAGATCCGTGCACTGTTCTCCGTGGTGAGCCGGCCGGAGGTCGTCTCCCTGGCCGGCGGCATGCCCGCCGTCACCGCCCTCCCGCTCGACGCCGTCGGCTCGATGATCGGCGAGCTGGTCAGCGGCATGGGCGCGCAGACCCTGCAGTACGGCTCCGGCCAGGGCGACCCCCGGCTGCGCGAGCGCATCTGCGACGTCATGGCGCTGGAGGGCATCACCGATGCCTCGCCCAGCGAGGTCGTGGTGACCGTCGGCTCGCAGCAGGGCCTGGACCTGGTCACCCGCGTCTTCTGCGACCCCGGCGACGTCATCCTCGCCGAGGGGCCCTCCTACGTCGGCGCGCTCGGCGTCTTCCAGGCCGCCCAGGCCCGGGTCCGGCACGTCGCCATGGACGACGACGGGCTGATCCCCGAGGCGCTGGAGCAGGCGCTGCTGGAGTCCCGCGCCAACGGCGACCGCGTCAAGTTCCTCTACACGGTGCCCAACTTCCACAACCCGGCCGGCGTCACGCTGTCCGAGCCGCGCCGCCGGGCGATCGTCGACATCGCCGACCGCTACGACCTGCTGGTCATCGAGGACAACCCCTACGGCCTGCTCGGCTTCGACCACGAGCCGATGCGCGCGCTGCGTGCCCGCGACTCCCAGCGGGTCATCTACCTCGGCTCGTTCTCCAAGACCTTCTCCCCGGGCCTGCGCGTGGGCTGGGTGCTCGCGCCGCTCGCCGTCCGGGAGAAGCTCGTGCTGGCCACCGAGGCGCAGGTGCTGTGCCCGCCGTCGCTGACCCAGTACGCCGTCGCGCGCTACCTCGACACCCAGCCGTGGCGCGAGCAGATCAAGCTCTTCACCGAGCTCTACCGCGAGCGGCGGGACGCCACCCTGGAGTCCCTCGAGGCGCTCATGCCCGCGGGCACCACCTGGACCCGTCCCGACGGCGGCTTCTACGTGTGGCTGAAGCTCCCGCACGGCCTGGACGCCAAGCTGATGCAGCCGCGCGCGGTCAACGCCCACGTCGCCTACGTGCCGGGCATCGGCTTCTACGCCGACGGGTCGGGCCGGGAGCACATGCGGCTGTCCTACTGCTACCCCGAGCCCGACCAGATCCGCGAGGGGGTGCGCCGGCTGGCCCGCGTCATCGAGGCCGAGCTGGACCTGCACTCCACCTTCGACACGGTGGACACCGGCACGTTCCGTGCCGTCGGCCGCCCGGCCGAGTCCCCCGCGGAGACCATCGTCGGACCCGCCAACAGCGACCGGACCGAGGACTGACGCCGTGACCGAACCCGCCGCACCGCCCGCCGGTGACACCGCCGCCGGCCCCGCCGCGGAGTCGACGCCCCTGCGCGCCGTCGTCCTCGCCGGGGGGCTGACCTTCGAGCGTGAGGTCAGCCTGTCCTCGGGCACCCAGGTGGTCGAGGAGCTGGCCCGCGTCGGCGTGGACGCCGAGCTGCGCGACGCCGACGCCGAGCTGCTGCCCGGCCTGTCCGCGGCCCCCGCCGACGCGGTGTTCATCGCGCTGCACGGCGCCACGGGGGAGGACGGCGCCCTGCGCGCGGTCCTCGACCTCGCCGGCGTCCCCTACGTCGGTTCCCCGGCCGCGTCCTGCCGGCTGGCGTGGGACAAGCCGGCCGCCAAGTCCGTCGTCCGCACCGCCGGCCTGACGACGCCGGACTGGGTGGCCCTCCCGCACAGCACGTTCCGCGAGCTGGGCGCCGGCGCCGTCCTCGACCTCATCGTCGCCCGCCTCGGGCTGCCGCTCATGGTCAAGCCGGCCTCGGGCGGCTCCGCGCTGGGCGCGCAGAAGGTCGGCCGGGTCGAGGACCTGCCGGCCGCCATGGTCAGCTGCTTCGCCTACGGCGAGACGGTGCTGGTCGAGCGGTTCGTCGACGGCGTGGAGCTCGCCGTGTCCGTGGTCGACCTGGGCGAGGGCCCCGAGGCGCTGCCGGCGGTGGAGATCGCCCCCGAGTCCGGCGTCTTCGACTACACCGCCCGCTACACCCCCGGCCTGACCGAGTACTCGGTCCCCGCGCGGGTCTCCGACGAGGTCGCCGCCCGCGCGGCCGACCTCGCGGTCCGCGTGCACCGGGCACTGGGCCTGGCCGACCTCTCGCGCACCGACGCGATCGTCTCGCCCGACGGCGAGGTGCACTTCCTCGAGGTCAACGTCTCCCCGGGGCTCACCGAGACGTCGATGTTCCCCATGGCGGTCGAGGCCGCCGGACACGACCTCGGCGACGTCCTCTCCCGGCTGCTCACCCGCCGGGCGCGCACCGCCCCCTGAGGAAGGAACCCGCGAGAGGAACGACGAGAGCCCGTGTTTCCGTACGTGACGGAAACACGGGCTCTCGTCGTTCAGTCCTCCTCGCGGCGCCCGGACACCTCCGGGGCCATGAGCCCGATGATGCGCTGCAGGTCGTCGACCGAGCCGAACTCGACCACGATGCGGCCCTTGGCCCGGCCGATCTGGACCTTCACCTTGGTCTCGAAGACGTCGGACAGCCGGCCGGCGAGGTCCTCCACGCCCGGCGCGCTGATCCGGCGGGCCCGGCGGCGGGAGGCCGGCTGCTCGGCCGCGGCGAGCGCCACCGCCTCCTCCGTGGCCCGGACCGACAGTCCCTCGGCCACGATCCGGGTGGCCAGCGCGTCCTGCGCGTCGGAGTCGTCGAGACCCAGCAGCGCCCGCGCGTGGCCGGCGGTGATGACGCCCGCGGCCACCCGCGTCTGCACCTTCACCGGCAGCTTGAGCAGCCGGATCGTGTTGGTGACCTGCGAGCGGCTGCGCCCGATCCGCTGGGCCAGCTCCTCGTGGGTGGCGCCGAACTCCTCCAGCAGCTGCTGGTAGGCCGCGGCCTCCTCCAGCGGGTTGAGCTGGACACGGTGGATGTTCTCCAGCAGCGCGTCGCGCAGCAGGGCGTCGTCGGTGGTGTCCCGGACGATGGCCGGCACCACCTCCAGACCGGCCCCGCGGGCCGCCCGCAGGCGCCGCTCGCCCATGATGAGCTCGTAGCCGCCGCCGTCGTCGGAGCGCTCGCGGACGACGATCGGCTGGAGCAGCCCGAACTCGCGCACCGAGTGGGTGAGCTCCTCGAGCGCCTCGTCGTCGAAGACCTGGCGCGGCTGCCTCGGGTTGGGCACGATCTCGCCGACGGACAGCTCGCGCAGCTGCGCGCCGGGGACGCCGACCGCCTCCTCCCGCTGCCGCGCCACCTCGGCGGCGGCCTGCGCGGCCGGTGGCAGCACCGTGACCGGCGCCGGGGCCTCGGGAGCCACCCGCCCGTCGGCCGGCACCTCGGGGGCCGGGGACACGGGGGATGGCGGTGACCCCTGGGGCACCTGGTGCACCGCGGGGGCCTCGGCGGGCGGGGCGCTGGTGGGGATGAGCGCCGCCAGCCCCCGGCCGAGGCCGCCACGCTTGCTCATCGGTTCTCCTCGTCGACGGAGGTGGGAACGGGCAGGACGGCCGCGTCGGTGCCGGCGAAGGCCCGGCCGGCCAGCGAGCTGTCCGCGTGCGAGCCGGTGGCCAGGCCGGCCTGGGGACGGACCGCCCGCATCGGCGCGGTGGCCGGCGGCGGCGGGGGAGGTGGCGGGCCCATCGGCCGGGGATCGGCCTCGGGCACCAGGTGCACGCCCCGCTCGGCGAGCTCGCGGGCGGCCTCCACGTAGCTGGTGGAGCCGCGCGAACCGGGGTCGTAGGTCAGCACCGACTGGCCGTAGCCCGGCGCCTCCGACACCCGCACGTTGCGGGGGATCACGGTCCGCAGCACCAGGTCCTTGAAGTGGCTGCGGACCTCCTCGGCCACCTGGTCGGCGAGCCGGGTCCGGCCGTCGTACATCGTCAGCAGGATGGTGCGGACGGCGATCCCCGGGTTGAGGTGCGCACGCACCAGCTCGATGTTGTTGAGCAGCTGGCCGAGGCCCTCCAGCGCGTAGTACTCGCACTGGATGGGGATGAGCACCTCGTCGCCGGCCACGAGCGCGTTGAGCGTGAGCAGACCCAGCGACGGCGGGCAGTCGATCAGCACGTAGTGCGGCCGCTCCTCCTCCGGCAGGGAGTGGATGTAGCCCTCGATCGCCCGGCGCAGCCGGTACTCGCGCGCGACGACGGAGACCAGCTCGATCTCCGCGCCGGCCAGGTCGATCGTGGCCGGCACGCAGCGCAGGTTCGGACTGGCGGTGGTCGGGTGGACGACCTCGGCCAGCGAGCTGTCCCCCACGAGGGCGTCGTAGATGGACGGCGTCCCGACGGTGTGCTCGACGCCGAGGGCGGTGCTGGTGTTGCCCTGCGGGTCCAGGTCGATGACCAGCGCCCGGAGGCCGTAGAGCGCCAGGGCGACGCCCAGGTTGACCGTCGAGGTGGTCTTGCCGACACCGCCCTTCTGGTTCGCCACGGTGACCACGCGGATGCGGCCGGGCGGCGGGAAGGGCTCCTGGTCGGCGGCGTGCAGCACCCGGGTGGCCCGCAGTGCCTCCATGGCGATGGGGCTGTCGAAGTCCGCGCCGGGACTGGCCGCCGAGTCGGCCGTGAGGCTGCTGCGCAGCCGCTGGCCCGGGTCGGTCATCGCGGGTCCTCCCTGCCGACCCGTTTCACGTGGAACGGGCTCGGGTGTCTGTGCGGTTCCACGTGGAACGGCGTGCCGGTCGGCGTCCGAGGAGGGCTCACCGCGGCCCACGGGTCATGACCACCACGGTAGTGGCAGCTTCTCCCAGCCCGGTACCGACAGCCCGGGCGTGCACGTCGCGCATCCCCGCCCGCTCCAGCTCGGGCACCAGGCCGGGCAGCTCCTCCAGCGCACGGGCGCCGACGAGGGCGACCAGTTGGGCACCGGGGCGCAGCAGGCCGCGGCACCAGCCCACCAGCCGGGGGAGCGCGGCCACCGCACGGGCGGTGACGACGTCGACCGGGCCCACCTCGCGGACCACCGCGCGCTCCTCGGCGCGGCCGCGGACCACCCGCCACGGGGTCCCGAGCTCGGCGACGACCTCCTCGAGGAACTCCACCCGCCGGGCCATCGGCTCGACCAGCGTGAGTCGCACGTCGGGGCGGGCCAGTGCCAGCGGCACCCCGGGTAGGCCGGCGCCGCTGCCGACGTCGACCACCCGGGCACCCTCCGGCACCGCCTCGGCGACCGCGGCGCTGTTGAGCACGTGGCGTTCCCACAGCCGTGGGACCTCACGCGGCCCGATGAGCCCACGCGTCACACCGTCGGAGGCCAGCCGCGCCACGTAGCGCTCCGCGTCGGGGAGCGCCGGACCGAAGACCGACCGCGCGGCGTCCGGGGCGGGTGGGGCGGACAGGGCGCCCGAGGCGCTCACCCGGGCTCCTCGCCGGCGCCGACGCTCGCGCTGCTGCGCCGTCCTCCGGTGAGCTCGCTCACCTGTCGGGCAGGACCACGACGCGCCGGTTCGGCTCCTCGCCCTCCGACTCGCTGTGCACGCCGGGGACGCCGGCGACGACGTCGTGGACGACCTTGCGCTCGAACGGGTTCATCGGCGCCAGCCGCTCGGACTGCCGGCTGCTCGCCACCCGGCGGGCGGCCTCGGCGGCCAGCGCGGTGAGGTCGGAGCGGCGGCGGGCGCGGTAGCCGCCGATGTCGAGCATCAGCCGGCTGCGGACCCCGGTCGACTGGGCCACGGCCAGGCGGGTGAGCTCCTGCAGGGCCTCGAGGACCGCGCCGTCGGAGCCGACCAGGTCCTGCAGCTCGCCGCCGACGATGGCCACCGAGGCCCGGTCGCCCTCGACGTCGAGGTCGATGTCGCCGTCCACGTCGAGGATGTCGAGCAGCCGCTCGAGGTAGTCCCCGGCGACGTCGCCCTCGCGGACGAGCAGGTCGGTGCCGCTCCGGGCCGCGCCGTCGTCCGGCGCGTCGTCAGCCGGCTCCACCAGCGCGTCGGCGCTGGCGTCGTCGGGGTCGGGCAGGTCGGTCGGCCCGTCCGGCGAGGTGTCGGCCGCGGGGCTCAGGACGGCGCCGGCGGTGACCTCGGCGGTCGGGGCGGTGTCTGCGGGGGGCTGGTGCGGGACGCTCACGGAGGTACCTCCAGTCGGTGCGGGCAGCCGGGCGGACCCGGTGGTCAGGAGCCGGTCGCGCCGTGCGGGCGCGGTGCCGGCGGGGGGTCCGCGGGGCGTCCTCGGGCGAGGCTCCCGGCGCGGACCGGAGCGGTCTAGCGACGCTTGCGCTTGCCGCCGGTGCCGGCGGGGCGGCCGTGCGGGGCGCGGTTGGCCGGGCGGGAGCCCTTGCCCCCGCCGGCCCGGCCAGCCGGCCCACCGGCGGCGCCGGCCGCGGTGCTGCCGTGCGCACCCGTGCCGTTCGCGCCGGTGTGGGTCGAGTCGGTGTGGGTCGAGTCGGTGCCGTCCGCGCCGGTGCCGTCCGTGCCCGCGCCGCCGGCGCTCCCCGCCCCGTCCTTGGTCAGGGCCACGCCGGTCGTCCCCGTCGGGCCGTCACCGTCCCGGGCGCCGTCCTTGACCAGGTCGACGCCGGACGCCGGAGGGCGGCCGCCCCTGGTGCGGACCGGCTTGGCGCCGGGCTTGGGCGCCAGGGTCTTCGGGTCGACGGCCGGCTTGTCGGCGGCGGCCCTGGCCTGGGCCGCGGGCGACCCGGGCGGGGGCATCTTGCGCAGGATGAAGAACTGCTGGCCCATGGTCCACAGGTTGTTGACCAGCCAGTAGAGGAGGACGCCGATCGGGAAGAAGAAGCCGGTGACGAAGAGGCTGATCGGCATGCCGTAGAGCAGGAGCTTCTGCACCATGGCGGCCTGACCCTCGACCGGGCCGCTGCGCCGCATGATCTGCTTCTGTGTGACGTACGTCGTCACGCACATGACGACCATGAGGATGAGCGCCACCGTGCGGATCGGCCCGTAGCCGCCGGTGATGGCGAGGATCGCCTCCGCCTTGGTCCCCGTCATGTTGAACGACGAGGAGATGGGCGCCCCGAACAGCTCCGCGCGAGCGGCCTGGTCGGTCAGCGTGTCGTCCCAGCTGTAGAGCCCCGGCGCGTTCGGCCGCAGCCGGCGCAGCACGTGGAACAGCGACAGGAAGACCGGGATCTGCGGGAGGATCGGCAAGCAGCCGGCCAGCGGGTTGACCCCGCGCTCCTTCTGCAGCGCCATCATCGCCTGGCTGAAGCCCTGCCGGTCAGCGCCGTACTGCTTGCGCAGCTTCGCGATCTCCGGCTGGATCTCCTGCATCGCCCGCTGGCTCTTCACCTGCTTGACGAACAGCGGGAAGAGGATGAGCCGGACGGTGACGACGAGGGAGACGATCGACAGCGCCCAGGTGATGCCGCCGGCCGGGTCGAGGAACGTCGAGAACACCGAGTGCCACGTCTTCATGACGAAGGCGATCGCGGTGTAGAGCCAGTCAAGCAAGGGAGGACTCCTCCTGCGGGGCCCGGCGGGACGCCGGCGGGGTCTCGTGGGCGGGGCGACGGGCACCGTCGGCGGCGGGCACCGGGAGTGCCGCTGTCCTCGACGGACGACCGGCCCCACCGGTTCCGGTGGCGTGCCGTCCGGCGCGCGGTGGCACCGGGTCGAAGCCGCCGGGGTGCCACGGCGCACACTTCAGCAGCCGCCGCAGTGCCAGCCACGACCCGCGGCCGGCGCCGTGGACGGCGACCGCCTCGGCGGCGTAGGCGCTGCAGGTCGGCGCGAACCGGCACCGCGGGGGGAGCGCGGGGCTGATGGCACGGGAGTAGAAGCCGACGGCGGCCAGCAGCACGCGGGCGACCGGCCCGCAGCCGCGGTCGGCGCTCACGAGGGCCGGCCCCGCTCGCCGAGCACGCGGTCCAGGCCCGCGGCGAGGTCGCGGCGCAGCTGCGCGGAGGACGCCGTCCCCGCCTCGGGACGGGCCCGGACGACGAGGTCGGCGGTGTCCGGCAGCCGCGGCAGCTCCTCGCGGACGGCGGCGCGCAGCCGCCGGGTCACGCGGTGGCGCACCACGGAGTTGCCGACCGTCTTCCCCACGACGAAGCCCGCGCGCGGACCGGCGAGCACGCAGGAGGCCCCGGCCGGGGAGGCCGGGGGACGGACGGGGAGGTAGTGGAGCACCATGGTCGGCCGACCGGCACGCCGGCCCGACCGGACGACCGCGGTGAACTCCGGACGCCGGCGCAGGCGGGCCTGCGCGGGCAGCACCTCAGGCGGAGAGCTTCTCGCGACCCTTGCGGCGGCGGCCGGCGAGGATCGCGCGGCCGGCACGGGTGCGCATCCGCAGCCGGAAGCCGTGGGTCTTGGACCGGCGGCGGTTGTTCGGCTGGAAGGTGCGCTTGCTCACGAGGTACTCCTACGGCAGGACATCGGTGGTGCGGGCCCGCCGGTGTGCAGGCACGCTGCGGGGCGCCGGCCGCAGCGGCGACGGCCGCTCCGCAGCACCCCGGGAGGCTGGTCGCTGTGGGCCGCCCCCGCCGCCTCCGGACACGGTGTGACACCACTCGGCGGCGGACCGTGTCAGGGCACCGCGACCGGTCCACAGACTCCGACCAGCATAGCCGAGGTCGGCCGGTCCCCGGGACGCCGACCGGGAGGGGACCGCCGGGGAGCCGGAACGGGTCCTGGCCGGGACCCGACCGGCCAGGCTGCACCGGCCAGGCGGACACGCGGTGTCGGCGCGCCGACGCGCAGCGGACGACACGCCGACCGACACGCACACCGGGCATCCCACCGGCACCCGGGCTTCGTTGCCGGGCTGTGGACGAGGCTGTTAGCGTCGCCGTCGCTCCGGTCCGGGCAACCGCGTCCGGTCCGGGAGCCGACCACCCGGTCGACCCGACCGCCGTCCGCCCCGATCCGCATCCCGACCTCCCTCCCGACCAGTGACGACGCACGGGGAGAGCCCGCCGGAGCGGGCTCGCCGAGCGCCGTGTCGCCGGCCGTGCACAGCCTGTGGACACTCGTGTGGAACACCTGTGTCCGGATGTCCACAACCGGACAGCCGCGGGCCCGCGCGGAGCGGGGACGCCGGGTCGGCTCCCGGGGACGCCGGGTGAGCCGACGGCGGGGACGAACTGCGTGGGGAGGACACGGACATGGCCGATGCCACGGTCGATCTGGCGACGGTCTGGGACTCGGTCCGCGAACGGCTGGCCACCAGCCTGACCCGCCAGCAGAACGCGATGCTCGACCTGACCCGGCCGCTGGGGCTGGTCGAGGACACCGCGGTGCTCGCCGCGCCCAACGAGTTCACCCAGACCGTGCTCGAGTCGCGCATGCGCCGGGTGCTGGCCGAGGCGCTGTCCGAGCAGTTCGGCCGCGACATCCGGGTCGCCGTCCAGCTCGAGGACAGCCCCGCCGACGTCGCGCCGGCGCGGACGGACGCCCCGACCCGCCGGCCCTGGACACCCCCGGCCGAGGACCGGCACACCGACGAGGACCGTGAGCGGGCCGACGACGGGCGCAGCGCCTTCGGCGTGCGCAGCGACGCGCGCCCGCTGGACCGGTCCTTCGACGGGGCCGGCTTCGACCCCGCGCCCGCCTACGACCCGCCGTCCTACGACCCTCCGGCGTACGACGTCCCGGCCGCCTCGGCCGGTGCCGGTGAGCCGGCCGAGCGCCCCGGGGCCGACGAGTGGGGTGCCACCGACTGGAGCCCCGCCGGCCGGGGCCGCAGCGGCGGCCGGCGCCGCGGTCCGCGCCCGGGGGAGGGCGCCGAGGTGCTGCCCTTCGACCTCGGCGACGACGACGTCCCCGCCGGGGTGCCCGAGGACGTCGACGGTCCGCCGCGACGCAGCACGGGCACGCGCGGGGGCGGGAGCGCGGTGCCGCTGTTCGGCGACCGCCGTCCGCCGGGTCTGGACCCGGGCCTGAACCCCAAGTACGTCTTCGACAGCTTCGTCATCGGCAACAGCAACCGGTTCGCCCACGCCGCGGCCGTCGCCGTCGCCGAGGCGCCGGCGCGGGCGTACAACCCGCTGTTCGTCTACGGCGACTCGGGGCTGGGCAAGACGCACCTGCTGCACGCGATCGGGCACTACGCGGCGCGGATGTTCCCCAACGTGCGGGTGCGCTACGTCAGCACCGAGGAGTTCACCAACGAGTTCATCAACCTGGTGCACTCCGGCCGGGCCGAGGACTTCCGCCGCCGCTACCGGGACATCGACTTCCTGCTCATCGACGACATCCAGTTCCTGGAGCGCGCCGAGCGGACGCAGGAGGAGTTCTTCCACACCTTCAACACGCTGCACAACGCCAGCAAGCAGATCGTCATCACCTCCGACCGGGCGCCGAAGAAGCTGACGACGCTGGAGGACCGGCTGCGCACGCGGTTCGAGTGGGGGCTGATCACCGACGTCCAGGCGCCGGACCTGGAGACCCGCATCGCGATCCTGCGCAAGAAGGCCTACGGGGAGCGCCTGCAGGCGCCCGACCCGGTGCTGGAGTTCATCGCCAGCAAGGTGCAGACCAACATCCGCGAGCTCGAGGGCGCGCTGATCCGGGTCACCGCGTTCGCCAGCCTCAACAAGCAGCAGGTCGACCTCCCGCTGGCCGAGCTGGTGCTCAAGGACCTGATCAGCGACGAGCAGGGCCCGCAGATCACCGCGGCGATCATCATGGCGGCGACCGCGGAGTACTTCTCCGTGACGATGGAGGAGCTGCAGGGCGCCAACCGCAGCCGCACGCTGGTCAACGCCCGCCAGATCGCCATGTACCTGTGCCGGGAGCTCACCGAGCTGTCCCTGCCGCGGATCGGTGCCTCCTTCGGCGGCAAGGACCACACCACCGTCATGCACGCCGTCAAGAAGATCACCAACCTGATGAGCGAGCGCCGCGCGACGTACACGCAGGTCACCGAGCTGACCGCACGGATCAAGAGCCGCGCCCGGCAGTGACACGGCGGTCCTCCGGGCCCCACTCGTCGATCGCACCACCGCCAGGTGCCGTCCCCCTGCCGGGCCGAGCCGCTGCGGCCCTCCCTCCTCCGGGACCCTCCGGCGCGCTGCCCGGTCCGCCGGCCAGCTGCCGCCCTCTGTCGCGCTGACGACCACGGTCGGCCGCTCGCGTGGGCCCCGGCGACCTGCCGTTCTGCACGCCGTCGCGCGCCTCCGTCCCGCGGCTGTCCACAACCGGGGGGGAGGACGGCGACCTGCCCGTGGAGCCCGTCGTCGCGGGCATCCGCGCCGGTCGGCCGCCCCTGCGCTGTCGACACGTCGAGGAGTTGTCCCCAGGGATGTGCACACCCTGGGGAGATCGTCTCGATACCGGCGCGACCCGTACCCGGCCGGACCGCGGTCGGGGTCGAGGCGTCCCGCCGTCCCCAGAGCCGTCCCCATCCTGTGCAGTGGACGGGCGACAGGGCGCGGACCTGCACGGATGCCCCGTCGAGGACGCGTCACATGCCCCGGAGCCCGCCGCCGTCGCCCGACGCCGCCGAGGGGCTGGGTACGGACTGGGGACGGACCCGGGAGGGACGGGGGACAGCGGGTGGACGACGGACGGTGGGTGTGCACGGGCGTCGAGATGTCCACGTGTCGACAACAGCGGGACACCGGTTGCCCACACCGGACCAACATGTCGACTTCCGGGCTGACCTGCGGAAAGGGGTCCGATCCCCAGATTCCACACCGGTGATGACGGAGATGAGGGAGAGATGTCGAGGATTCCTTGAACCCCAGTAGGGGTGGGGAGCTGCGGCCCGGGGGGTCACCCGGGCCGCAGCTCCCCGGGCTCAGGGACAGGTGCAACGGGCCTCGATCGGGTCCCGGGTTCCCTCGGACCAGGCCGGACGGGCACGATGAACGACGCACCGCGCCCGGTCGGCGCACGGACGCCGGACAGCAGCGGTGCGCAGACGACAGAGCAGTGGGCCGTGCAGAGCTGGGGTGGGTCGGTCATGGAGTTCCGGGTGACACGCGAGGTGCTCGCCGATGCCGTCGCGTGGACGGCGCGCAGCCTGCCGCCGCGCCCGTCGGTGCCGGTGCTCGCCGGCATCCTGCTCGAGGTCGACGGCAGCCAGCTGTCGGTGTCCGGCTTCGACTACGAGGTCTCCGCGCGCGCGGAGGTCGACGTGCAGGGCGGGGAGAGCGGACGCGTGCTCGTCCCCGGCCGGCTGCTCGCCGAGATCACCCGGGCGCTGCCGCCGCACCCGGTCGACGTCCGCGCCGAGGGCCCGCGCCTGTCGATCACCTGCGGCAACGCCCGCTTCAGCCTGCCGACGCTGCCGGTCGAGGACTACCCGTCCCTTCCGTCCATGCCGTCGTCGGCCGGCGTGGTCGACAGCGACGTCTTCGCCGAGGCGGTCGCCCAGGTAGCCGTCGCCGCCGGGCGCGACGACACCCTCCCCATGCTCACCGGCGTGCGGCTGGAGATCGACGACGACCGGGTGACCCTCGCCGCCACCGACCGCTACCGGCTGGCCGTGCGCGAGTTCTCCTGGCGCCCGGAGACCCCGGGGCTGTCGGCCGCCGTGCTGGTGCCCGCCCGCACGCTCGCCGAGGCGGCCCGGACGCTCACCAGCGGCCCGGAGATCGTCGTCTCCCTGTCCTCCGGCGGCTCGGGCGAGGGCATCCTCGGCCTGTCGGGCAAGGACCGGCAGACCACCACCCGGCTGCTCGACGCCGAGTTCGTGAAGTACCGGGCGATCATGCCGAGCGAGTCCAGCGCCAACGCGACGCTGCCGGTCGTGCAGTTCACCGACGCCGCCAAGCGCGTGGCGCTGGTCGCCGAGCGGGGCACCCCGCTGCGCTGCGAGTTCGCCCCCGGTCAGGTCACCCTGCGCGCCGGCGGCAGCGACGACGAGGGCCAGGCCGAGGAGCGCTGCGACGTCGAGTTCGACGGCGACCCGCTGACCATCGGCTTCAACCCGACGTTCCTGCTCGACGGGCTGGCCGCTGTGCACACCGGCCGGGCGCGGATGGACTTCACCAGCCCGCTCAAGCCGGCCGTGCTCTCCGGCGTCGAGGAGCCGGCCGCGGACGACGGGGACGGGGCCCAGCGCCCCGCCGACCGCCCGGGCAGCTACCGCTACCTGATCATGCCGGTGCGCCTGCCCGGCTGACGGACCCCGTCCTCCCCGTCCTCCGCGAGCTCACGGTGGGACCCGGGACGGGGCCAGGTGTTCGGAGCCACCGGCCCGGGCACCGCACACCACGTCGGCCCTCCTGCAGGGTCCCGCCCCGAGCCTCGAGCGGTGGGGGCAGGAGGGTCCTTCTACTGCGAGGAGAGGACGAGAGCCGTGCAGCTGGGGCTGATCGGGCTGGGCAAGATGGGCGGCAACATGGCCGAGCGGCTGCGCCGCGCCGGTCACGAGGTCGTCGGGTACGACCGCGCGCCCGGCAAGCGGGACGTCGACAGCCTGGAGGGGCTCGTCGGCGCGCTGTCGGCCCCGCGCGTGGTGTGGGTGATGGTCCCGGCCGGTGACCCCACGCGGCAGACCGTCCGTGAACTGGGGGAGCTGCTCGAGCCGGGCGACGTCGTCGTCGACGGCGGCAACTCCAAGTTCACCGACGACAAGGTGCACGCCGAGATCCTGGGCGAGAAGGGCATCGGCTACGTCGACGCCGGCGTCTCCGGCGGGGTGTGGGGCCTGGAGAACGGCTACGCGCTGATGGTCGGGGGCTCCGCCGAGGACGTCGCCAAGGTGCAGCCGGTGTTCGACGCGCTCAAGCCGCCCTCGCCGACCGACGAGGCGGGGGAGCCCATCCCCGGCGCGGGCTTCGTGCACGCCGGCCCGGTCGGGGCCGGCCACTACGCGAAGATGGTCCACAACGGGATCGAGTACGCGATGATGCAGGCGTACGGCGAGGGCTACGAGCTGCTGGCCGCCGTCGACCTCGTCGAGGACGTGCCCGGCGTCGTCGCCTCGTGGACCCAGGGCACCGTCATCCGCTCGTGGCTGCTGGACCTGCTGGTCCGCGCGCTGCAGGAGGACCCCACCCTGGAGAAGATCTCCGGGTACGCCGAGGACTCCGGTGAGGGCCGCTGGACGGTCATGGAGGCCATCGACAACGCCGTCCCCATGCCGGCGATCGCCGCCTCGCTGTTCGCCCGGTTCTCCTCCCGCCAGGAGGACTCCCCGACCATGAAGGCGGTGGCCGCGCTGCGCAACCAGTTCGGCGGGCACGCGGTGCACGGCGTCCGGGCAGAGGAGGTCGAGCGGCCCGCGTGATGGAGGACCCTCCTGCCCCCGGGGAAGGACCTGCCTGCCCCTCGGTGAGGACCTCCCTGCCTCCCCGGAAGGCCGACGGAGGCTCGCGGTGGGGCCCTGCAGGAGGGCCGACGGAGGCTCGCGGCGGGCCCCTGCAGGAGGGCCGTTCCGGCACCTCGTCACCGGGCCTGGTCTGAGGTGTACGTCCGGCACCTGCAGCTGGTCTCGTTCCGCAGCTGGGAGAAGGTCGACCTGGCGCTGCGGCCGGGTCCCACGGTGTTCGTCGGCGGCAACGGGGAGGGCAAGACCAACCTCGTGGAGGCGGTCGGCTACCTCGCGACCATGAGCAGCCACCGCGTGTCGGCCGACGCCCCGCTGGTGCGGCACGGGGCGGCGCAGGCCGTCGTCCGGGCGGCGCTGCGGCGCGAGGACCGCGAGCTGCTCGTCGAGGTGGAGGTCAACCCCGGGCGGGCCAACCGGGTGCGGGTGAACCGGGCCGCGCTGCCCCGCCCGCGTGAGCTGCTGGGCCTGGTCAAGACCGTGCTGTTCGCCCCCGAGGACCTCGCGCTGGTGCGCGGCGACCCGGCCGAGCGGCGGCGCTTCCTCGACGACCTGCTGGTCAGCCGCACCCCGCGACTGGCCGGCGTCCGCAGCGACTACGAGCGGGTGCTCAAGCAGCGCAACGCCCTGCTCAAGACCGCCCGGATGGCCCGCGGCGACGCGCTGGCCACCCTCGACGTCTGGGACACCCACCTGGTCGAGCTCGGCGGGCAGCTGCTGGCCGCCCGCCTGGCGCTGGTCGCCGACCTGGCGCCGCACGTGGCCCGCGCCTACGCCGGCGTCGCCGGACCGGGCTCCGTGACCGCGGGCCTGGGCTACGCCAGCAGCGTGCCGCGGGCCGGCGACGGGTCCCCGCTGGAGCCCGGCGCCGCGACGCCGCCGGCCGCCGAGCTGTCCGCGGCGCTGCGCGAGCGGATCGCCGAGCGCCGGCGTGACGAGGTCGACCGCGGCGTGACGCTGGTCGGCCCGCACCGCGACGACCTGGTGCTGCACCTGGGGCCCGCGCCGGCCAAGGGCTTCGCCAGCCACGGGGAGTCGTGGTCGCTGGCGCTGGCCCTCAAGCTCGGCTGCTTCGCCCTGCTGCGGGCCGACGGCGAGGAGCCGATCCTGGTCCTGGACGACGTCTTCGCCACCCTGGACGCCGGCCGGCGGGCCGCACTCGCCGACGTCGCCCGCTCGGCGGAGCAGACGCTCATCACCGCGGCCGTCCTCGACGACGTCCCCGAGGAGCTGAGGGGAGCGCGCGTGGAGGTCTCCGACGGGACGGCGACGGTGGTGGACTCCACCGAGGAGGAGGTGCCCGGTGTCTGACGACCGTCCGGCCCGGCCCAGCGACATCGCCCGTGCCGCGCTCGAGGCGGCCCGGGCGGCGTCGGCGGCGCGGCCGGCCCCCACCCGCCGCCGGGTGGCCGGCCCGCGGCGGCGGTGGACCGGGCCGCACCCCGGCGACGACGACCCGCAGCCGCTGGCCCGGCTCGTCGACTCGCTGGTCACCACGCAGGACTGGTCGGAGCAGACACGGGTGGGCGCGGTGTTCGGCCGCTGGTCGGCGCTGGTCGGGCCCGACATCGCGGCGCACTGCCGCCCCGAGACGCTCACCGAGGGCGAGCTGCTCGTCGTCGCCGAGTCCACCGCCTGGGCCACGCAGCTGCGGCTGCTGGCCCCGACCATCCTCGCCAGGCTGCGCGCGCAGGTCGGCGGGGACGTCGTGACCCGGCTGCGCGTTGTCGGACCGACGGCCCCCAGCTGGAAGAAGGGCCCGCGGTCGGTCCGCGGGCGGGGGCCCCGCGACACGTACGGATGAGGGCACGCCCGGCGCGGACCGGGCACCCGGGAGGACGGTGCAGCGATGAGCGGCCCGAGCGACCACGACCGTGACGACGACCGCCGCCCCGGCGACGAGGGCCGGCCCGACGGCTGGCAGGAGCCGGCCCACCTGGGCGACGGGGACGGCGTCGACCTGACCAAGGGACGGCCGGGCGCCGGCTCCGGCGCGAGCGCCTGGCAGCCGCCGGGCTGGGACCTGCCGCCGGCCGAGGACGAGCGCCGGCCCACCGAGGAGCCCGCGCAGCCGGCGGCCGGGCCGCAGGACGCCGGGCGGCAGGTGGACGTCGGGCAGCCACAGGCGGGCGGGGTCGCCTGGGGTCCGCGGCTGCGGCCGCCGTCGGTGGTCGAGCAGGTCTTCCGCTACCAGGGTGACCCGGTGGGCGCCCAGGGCTGGGCGCTGCAGCACGGCTGGGCGATCTCCGACGGGACCGCGCCGGAGGACGCCGTCCTCGCCGAGCTGGTGGCCACCGCGCCGGTCCGCGCGACGAAGGACCACCGCCCGGCCGGCGTCATGCGCGGGCGGGCCGGTGCGCTGGAGCTGGTGGCCTTCGACGTCGTCTTCGTCGACAAGCGCTACACCGTGCCGCAGTACGCCGTCACCGCCGCGCCGGTGCTGCTGCCGCTGCCGGGCCTGCGGCTGTCCCCGGCCCGCTTCTGGCGGCACCGCACCGGCGGGCTGGTGCCGGTGCCCAGCGGCGACGAGGTCTTCGACGCCCGCTGGGTGCTGCTGGCCGGCGAGGACGGCGAGGCGGTGCGCCGGCTCGTGGCCGACCCGGCCGTGCGCGGGCTCCTGCTGGGCACCGACGACGGCGACGAGTTCTGGGCCGCCGCCGGGCACCTCGCCGCCATCCGGCCCGACGGCCACCGGCCGGAGCTGCTCGAGCACCACGCGCGGCTGCTCGGTGCCATGGTCTCCGCCCTCGCCGGCGTCGCCTGATCCCGGCACCCGAGCGGCGAGACCGGGAAGCCGACGTGGCCGTCCCCACCGACAGCACGCCCCCCACCGACAGCACGCCCCCCACCGACGGCGACCCGACGCCCGGGTCGGCCCTCGACGACGCTCCCGGCAGCACCACGCCCGTCGACGCCGCCCCGGCGCCCGCTCCGGCGCCGACCCCGGCCGCCGGGCTGCGCGAGCTGCTGCCGCTGGTCCGGCCGCACCGCCGTCCGCTGCTGCTGGCCGCCGGGCTGTCGCTGGTGGGCGCCGCCGCGGCGCTGGCCCAGCCGGCGCTCACCGGCCGGGTGATCTCCGCCGTCGCCGCGGGCCGGCCGCTGCTGCCCGCCGTCGCCGCGCTGCTGCTCGTCCTGGTCGCCGGGGCGGTGCTCAACGCCGTGCAGTCCTACCTCCTGCAGCGCACCGGCGAGGGCGTCGTCCTCACCACCCGCCGGACGCTGGCCGACCGGCTGCTGCGGCTGCCGGTGGCCGAGTACGACCGCCGCCGCACCGGCGACCTGATGTCCCGCATCGGCGCCGACACCACGATGCTGCGGGCGACGGTGACCTCCGGCGTGGTCGAGGTGGCGGGGTCGGCGGTCGTCGGCGTCGGCGCGCTGGTGGCCATGGCGCTGGTCGACGTCTGGCTGCTGCTGGTCACGGTCACCTCCGTCGCGGTGGGGCTGACCGTGGTGGTCAGCACCAGCCGGCGGGTGCGGAAGCTGTCCCGCGAGGCGCAGGAGGAGGTCGGCGCGATGACGGCGTCGGTCGAGCGGGCGCTGTCGGCGGTGCGCACCATCCGGGCCAGCGGGGCCACGGCCCGCGAGGTGGCCGGCGTCGGCGAGAGCGCGGCGCGCGCCTACCGGGCCGGCGTCTCGGTGGCCCGCGTGGAGGCGCTGGTGGCGCCGGCCGGGTCGATCGCCGTCCAGGGCGCGTTCCTCGCCGTCCTGGGGCTGGGTGGCTACCGGGTGGCGACCGGCTCGATCGCCGTCGCGGACCTGGTCGCGTTCATCCTCTACCTGTTCCTGCTGGTCATGCCCCTGGGCCAGGCGATCGGGGCGTGGACCCAGCTGCAGACCGGGCTGGGCGCCCTGGCCCGCGTGCAGGAGGTCCTGGCGCTCGAGCCCGAGCGCGACGACGCCGCCGAGGTGGGCGGCGCGACGACGGCGCCCCGCGTCCCCGCGCCCGGCTCACCCGCCCCGCTGCTCGAGCTCGACGACGTCTCGTTCGCCTACCCCGACGGCACGGAGGTGCTGCGCGGGGTCTCCCTCGCCGTGCCGCCCGGCAGCCGCGTGGCGCTGGTGGGGCCCTCGGGCGCGGGAAAGTCCACGGTCCTGGCCCTGGTCGAGGGCTTCTACCCGCTGTCGGGCGGCGCGATCCGGTGGGCCGGCACCGACGTCCGCGAGCTGCCGCGCGCGGCGCTGCGGGCCCGGCTCGGCTACGTCGAGCAGGAGGCGCCGGTACTGGCCGGGACGGTGCGGGAGAACCTGCTGCTGGCCGCGCCGGACGCCGGTGACGACGAGCTGTGGGCGGTGCTCGCCGACGTCGGCCTGACCGGCGTGGTGCAGCGCTCGGCGCGCGGCCTGGACGTGCCGGTCGGCGACGAGGGCGTGCTGCTGTCGGGTGGCGAGCGGCAGCGGCTGGCGATCGCCCGGTCGCTGCTGTCCCGCCCGGCGCTGCTGCTGCTCGACGAGCCGACGGCCAGCCTCGACGCCCGCAACGAGGGGCTGCTGCGCCAGACGCTGGCCGCGGCGGCCGCCGACCGGGCGCTGCTCGTCGTCGCCCACCGGCTGTCCACCGTGCTCGACAGCGACCAGATCGTCGTCCTCGACGCCGGCCGCGTGGTCGCCCGCGGCACGCACGCCGAGCTGGTGGAGACCAGCCCGCTCTACCGCGAGCTGGCCACCGCCCAGCTCCTCGTCTGAGGCACGGCCCGGCCCCCTGCAGGGTCCCGCCGCGAGCCTGCGAGTGGTGGGCGGCAGGGGGTCCTTCCACTGATCGTGGCGCGCCCTCGCCGACCGCCCACCGTCAGGGAGGACGCGCTGCTGTGTGGGAGGACGCGCTGCGTCGGGAGGACCGCCGTGTCACCGTGCGCGTCGCCGGTGGGCCGAGGGGGGACTACGCCGCCCGGTCCGCCGTCGTCGCGCTGGGTGCGTCGAGCGCCTCGGCGGTCTTGGTGATGTTGCGGATCATGCTGCCGAAGACGATCCCGTGGAAGGGCGAGACGCTCCACCAGTAGAGCTGGCCGAGCAGGCCCAGCGGGTGGAAGGTCGCCTTCTGCCGCAGCCGGGTGCGCCCCGAGTCGGCACGTTCCACGTGGAACTCCAGCCAGGCCAGACCGGGCAGCCGCATCTCGGCGCGCAGCCGCAGCAGCCGGCCCTCGTCGAGCTCCTCGACCCGCCACCAGTCCAGCGCGTCCCCGACGTAGAGGTCGCGGGGGTCGCGCCGGCCGCGGCGCAGGCCGACGCCGCCGACCGCCCGGTCCAGCCAGCCGCGCACCTCCCAGGCCAGCGGGAAGCTGTACCAGCCGGTCTCCCCGCCGATGCCCTCGACGACCCGCCACAGCGCCTCGGGCGAGGCGTCGGTCTCCCGGCTCCGCTCGTCGAGGTACAGGCTGCCGCCGGCCCAGTCGGGGTCGGAGGGCAGCGGGTCCGACGGCGCCCCGGGCACCGAGGCGCCGGACCACCGGGTGTCGACGGCGTTGTTGCGGACCTTCTGCACGGCCAGCTGCACCGCCTCGTCGAAGCCGAGCAACCCGCCGGGCGGGTCGGGCACGTACTGCGCGATGTCGTGCTCGGAGCAGACGACGGTGTTGCGCAGCGACTCGACCAGTGGCCGGGCGATGCCCGCCGGGACCGGCGTGATGACGCCGACCCAGTGGCTCGACAGCGACGGCGAGAAGATCGGGACCGGGATGATCCGCCGCCGCGGCAGGCCGGTCACCTCGGCGTAGCGCTGCATCATCGTGGCGTAGTCCATGACGTCGGGGCCGCCGATGTCGAAGGAGCGGTGCACGTCGGGCGGCAGCGTGGCGCAGCCCACGAGGTAGCGCAGGACGTCGCGGATGGCGATCGGCTGGATCCGGCTGTGCACCCAGCGCGGGGTGACCATGACCGGCAGCCGCTCGGTGAGGTAGCGCAGCATCTCGAAGGACACCGAGCCCGAGCCGAGGATGATCGCCGCACGCAGGACCACCGTGGGCACCCCGGAGTCCAGCAGCACCCGTGCCACCTCGCTCCGGCTGCGCAGGTGCGGGGAGAGCTCCTCGTCCTCCGGCTCGAGCCCGCCGAGGAAGACCAGCCGGCCGATGCCGGCCTCCTTCGACGCGCGGGCCATCAGCTCCGCCGTCCGCCGTTCCGTCGCCTCGAACTCCGGGCCGCTGCCGAGGGAGTGGATGAGGTAGTAGGCGACGTCGACGTCCGCGCAGGCGCGGGCCACCGCGTCGGCGTCGGTGGCGTCGGCCTCCGCGACCTCCACCTGCCCGATCCAGGGCCGGTCGCGCAGCTTCCGCGGCGCGCGGGTGAGCACCCGGACGCGGTGGCCGGCGGCCAGCAGCTCGGGGACGAGACGGCCGCCGACGTAGCCGGTGGCGCCGGTGACCAGACACGTGAGTGCGCGCTGCGCGGGTTGCATGTCCACCAGTCTGGGAGCCCGTGGCGGACGGTGCCGTCCGATCGACCCGTCCAGCGGCTCTGGGCGGGCGTGTCGACCCCCGGGCCAGCACAGGTGGTGCAGCCGGTGCCGCGAGTGGCGCAGGCGCCACGTCAGGGCGTGGACGGCGACGTTCCTGTCGGTGGACCCGGTAACATGGAGGTCAGGAATCCCCAGCATCCGGCTCAGCGGCGCTGTGCGCCCTCGGGCCCCTCCCCGTCGGGAGGGCCGCCCGCACCGGGAGCGTGACAGAAGGGCCCCACGTGGTCGCTCGGACCCAGACCGACAACAGCTACTCCGGCAGTTCCATCACCGTCCTCGAGGGGCTCGAGGCGGTCCGCAAGCGGCCGGGCATGTACATCGGCTCGACCGGGGAGCGCGGCCTCCACCACATGGTGTGGGAGGTCGTCGACAACTCCGTCGACGAGGCGCTGGCCGGCCACTGCGACACCGTGCGGGTCACCCTGCTCGCCGACGGCGGGGTCCGCGTCGAGGACAACGGCCGTGGCATCCCCGTCGACATGCACCCGCGGGAGAAGCGGCCCACCGTCGAGGTCGTCATGACGGTGCTGCACGCCGGTGGCAAGTTCGACGGCAAGAGCTACGCGGTCTCCGGCGGCCTGCACGGGGTCGGCGTCACCGTCGTCAACGCGCTGTCCAGCGCCCTGGACGTGCGCGTCTGGCGCGACGGCCGTGAGTGGCACCAGTCCTACGTGCTGGCCAAGCCCGGCCCGCTCGAGGAGATCGGCCCGACGAGGAAGCGCGGCACCCAGATCACCTTCTGGGCCGACGGCGACATCTTCGAGACGACCACCTACTCCTTCGACACCATCAGCCGCCGGCTGCAGGAGATGGCGTTCCTCAACAAGGGCCTGACCATCGTCCTGCGCGACGAGCGACCGGGACACAGCAAGGTCGAGTCCGGCATGGCCGAGGAGATCACCCTCGCCGAGGCGGCCGTGGAGCCCGGCGCCGAGGCGGCGGCGTTCGAGGCCACCGAGATCACCTACCGCTACGACGGCGGCCTCGAGGACTACGTCAAGCACATCAACGCGAAGAAGTCACCCATCCACAAGTCGGTGGTCAGCTTCGGCGCCGAGGGCCTGGGCAAGAACGACATGCGGATGTCGGTCGACGTGGCGATGCAGTGGTCCGACGCGTACTCGGAGTCGGTCTACACCTTCGCCAACACGATCAACACGCACGAGGGCGGCACCCACGAGGAGGGCTTCCGCGCGGCGCTGACCTCGATCGTCAACCGCTACGCCGTCGAGAAGAAGCTGCTCAAGGAGAAGGACGAGAAGCTCACCGGCGAGGACATCCGCGAGGGCCTGGCCGCGATCGTGTCGGTCAAGCTCGGCGACCCGCAGTTCGAGGGCCAGACGAAGACCAAGCTCGGCAACACCGAGGTCAAGGGCTTCGTGCAGCGGGTCTGCAACGAGCAGATCACCCACTGGTTCGAGGCCAACCCGAGCGAGGCCAAGACCATCATCACCAAGGCCAGTTCGGCCGCCCGCGCCCGCCGCGCGGCGCAGGACGCCCGCAAGCTGGCCCGCAAGAACCTGCTGAGCAACAACTCGCTGCCGGGCAAGCTGGCCGACTGCCGCTCCACCGACCCGCGCGCCTCGGAGATCTACATCGTCGAGGGCGACTCGGCCGGCGGCTCGGCCAAGTCCGGCCGCGACTCGATGTTCCAGGCGATCCTGCCGATCCGCGGCAAGATCATCAACGTCGAGAAGGCGCGCATCGACCGGGTCCTCAAGAACAACGAGGTCCAGTCGATGATCACCGCCTTCGGCACCGGCATCCACGACGAGTTCGACGTCTCCAAGCTCCGGTACCACAAGATCGTCCTGATGGCCGACGCCGACGTCGACGGCCAGCACATCCGCACGCTGCTGCTGACGCTGCTGTTCCGCTTCATGCGGCCGCTGGTCGAGGCCGGCTACGTCTACCTGGCCCAGCCGCCGCTGTACAAGATCAAGTGGGGCGGCAAGTTCGGCGACGAGTACGTCTACAGCGACAAGGAGCGCGACGCCGTCCTCAAGGCCGGCGCCGAGGCCGGCCGCAAGCTGCCCAAGGACGACGCGATCCAGCGGTTCAAGGGGCTCGGCGAGATGAACGCCACCGAGCTGTGGGAGACCACGATGGACCCCGAGACGCGGATCCTGCTCCAGGTCACGCTCGAGGACGCCGCGACCGCCGACGAGCTGTTCAGCGTGCTGATGGGCGAGGACGTCGACGCCCGCCGCAGCTTCATCACCCGCAACGCCAAGGACGTCCGCTTCCTCGACGTGTGAGTCGAAGGACCCCCTCGCCCCCACCGCTCGCAGGCTCGCGGCGGGACCCTCCGAGGGGGCCGGCATGGGGCAGCGACCTCGTCCCCTGAACCGTGGAGACCTGAAGAGTGACCGAGACACCACCCCGCGACCGCGTCGAGCCGGTCGACCTCCAGCAGGAGATGCAGCGCAGCTACATCGACTACGCGATGAGCGTCATCGTGGGCCGCGCGCTGCCCGAGGTCCGCGACGGCCTCAAGCCCGTGCACCGCCGCGTGCTGTACGCCATGTACGACCAGGGCTTCCGCCCCGACCGCGGGTACGTCAAGTGCGCCCGCGTCGTCGGTGAGGTGATGGGTAACTACCACCCGCACGGCGACAGCTCGATCTACGACGCCCTCGTGCGGCTGGCCCAGCCGTGGTCCATGCGGTACCCGCTGGTCGACGGGCAGGGCAACTTCGGCTCGCCGGGCAACGACCCGGCCGCGGCCATGCGCTACACCGAGGCCCGGCTCACGCCGCTGGCCATGGAGATGCTGGCCAACATCGACGAGGAGACCGTCGACTTCCAGCCCAACTACGACGGCAAGAACCAGGAGCCGCTGGTCCTGCCGGGGCGCATCCCCAACCTGCTGATCAACGGCTCGGCCGGCATCGCCGTCGGCATGGCCACCAACATGCCGCCGCACAACCTGCGCGAGGTCGCCGCCGCGGTGTTCTGGGTGCTCGAGCACCCCGACGCCGAGCCGGAGGAGGCCCTCACCGCGTGCATGGAGCGGATCAAGGGCCCCGACTTCCCGACCCACGGCCTGATCGTCGGCCGCGAGGGCATCGACGAGGCCTACCGCACCGGCCGCGGCTCGGTGCGCATGCGCGCGGTGGTCACCGTCGAGGAGGACGCCCGCGGCCGGGTGCAGCTGGTCGTCACCGAGCTGCCCTACCAGGTCAACCCGGACAACCTCGCCGAGGCGATCGCCGACGCGGTCAAGGACGGCCGGCTGCAGGGCATCAGCGAGATCGCCGACGAGTCCAGCGACCGGGTCGGCCGCCGGCTGGTCATCACCCTGCGCCGCGACGCCGTGGCCAAGGTCGTGCTGAACAACCTCTACAAGCACACCCAGCTGCAGACCTCCTTCGGCTGCAACATGCTCTCGATCGTCGACGGCGTCCCGCGGACGCTGCGCCTCGACGAGCTGGTGCGCCTCTACGTCGACCACCAGATCGAGGTCATCCAGCGACGGACCCGCTACCGGCTGCGCAAGGCCGAGGAGCGCGCGCACATCCTGCGCGGCTACGCCAAGGCCCTCGACCAGCTCGACGCGGTCATCGCGCTCATCCGCAGCAGCGAGTCGGCCGAGGCGGCCCGCAGCGGCCTGATGGAGCTCCTCGACGTCGACGAGATCCAGGCCGTCGCCATCCTCGACCTGCAGCTGCGCCGGCTGGCCGCCCTCGAGCGCCAGCGGATCATGGACGAGCTGGCCGAGATCGAGGCCCGCATCGCCGAGCTGCAGGCGATCCTCGACTCGCCCCAGCGGCAGCGGGAGATCATCCGCGACGAGCTGGCCGAGATCGTCGAGAAGTACGGCGACGACCGGCGCACCAAGTTCGTGGCCAACGACGGCGACGTGACGATGGAGGACCTCATCGCGGAGGAGGAGGTCGTCGTCACCATCACCCGCACCGGCTACGCCAAGCGGACCAAGAGCGACCTCTACCGCTCCCAGCGCCGCGGCGGCAAGGGCGTGATGGGTGCGGCCCTCAAGCAGGACGACCTCGTCGACCACTTCTTCGTGGGCTCCACCCACGACTGGATCCTGTTCTTCACCAACAAGGGCCGGGTGTACCGGGCGAAGGCCTACGAGCTGCCCGAGGCCAACCGCACCGCTCGCGGCGCGCACGTGGCCAACATCCTGGCGTTCCAGCCCGACGAGAAGATCGCCCAGGTCATGCAGATCAAGGACTACGGGGTCGCCCCGTACCTGGTCCTGGCCACGTCCAACGGGCAGGTGAAGAAGACGCGGCTGACCGACTTCGACAGCCCGCGCACCGGCGGCGTCATCGCGATCAACCTGCGCGACGGCGACGAGCTGGTCGGCGCGGCGCTCATCGACCCCGAGCAGGACCTGCTGCTGGTCACCCGCAAGGCGATGTCGATCCGGTTCAAGGCCGACGACGCCACGCTGCGGCCGATGGGACGGGCCACCGAGGGCGTCCGGGGGATCTCGCTGGGCTCGGACGACTCGCTGCTGTCGATGATGGTCGTCGAGGAGGGCGTCGACGTGCTCGTCGCCACCGAGCGCGGCTTCGCCAAGCGCACCGGGATCGAGAACTACCCGAACCAGGGTCGCGGCGGCAAGGGCGTGCTCACCGCCGACCCCAAGGCACGCAAGGGCAACCTGGTCGGGGCCCTGGCGGTGCAGCTCGGCGACGAGCTGTACGCCATCACCTCCGGCGGCGGCGTCATCCGGACCCCGGTCAACGGGGTGCGGCACAACAAGGACCGCGCCACCATGGGTGTCAAGCTCATGAACTTGCCCGAGGACGTGACGATCGTGGCCATCGCGCGCACGACGGACAACGACGAGCCCGCCGCCTAGGGTGGGACCGGGAGCACGGGGGACCGTGGCCACGCGCCACGGCTCCCTGCGGCCTCCTCCTGACGGGAACGACCGGCGCCCGGGCGCCCCTGGCACCGCGCCGGGACACCCGGGCGCGAGAACGCGGCGAGGGCCGCAGGCGAACGGGAGACTGGCATGAGCGACCGGCCGCAGGCGGTGCGCACCGGGGTCCGCCGCGACGGCGCCGGAGCGGACAGGACGCCCGAGGCGGACCAGTCGCCGGCCGGCCCGGCAGGGACCTCTCCCGCCGGTGGCCCGTCTGCTGGTGGTGCGTCCGCGGGCGGTGCGCCTGCCGGCGGTCCGTCCACCGGTGCGTCCGCTGCCGGTGCGTCCGCTGCCGGTGCGTCCGCTGCCGGTGCGCCGGCCGCGGGTGCGCAGAAGGCTGCCGCCCCGGCCGGTCAGCCG
>NZ_JBFNXQ010000062.1:0-32768 GCF_041018925.1 Geodermatophilus maliterrae | reverse complement strand
CGGGTCCACGCTGTGTGCACACACCGCGCTCCCGGCGGGCCGACGACCGCGACACGTGCACAGCCCGCCGGCCGGGTCAGCCGGGGAAGGGCAGCGGCGGCAGCAGCGCCGCCCACGGACGCCCGGCGGGCCGGCGACCGCCTCCTCCCTCCCCCGGCTCCCGCGTGGCCTGCCGTGCCCTGAGCCGGGCCGACTCCTCGCGGTCCGCGCGGCGCCGGGCGTGCAGGGTGCGGGCGTCGTCCGTACCCGGTACGGAGAGGCCGTCGGCCGTCAGCGAGCAGGCCGACAGCCGCACCCAGCGCGTGCCGCCCGCGACGTCCCGGACGCCGACCGTGAGGTCGGCGCCGTGGCGCCGGAGCACGAGGGACACGCCGCGCACGGCTGCCTCGGTGTCCGCGGCAGTATCGGCGGCGGGGCCGAAGAGCCAGGTCACGTGCGGGAAGCGGGCGCGCAGCCGGTCGTCGCGCCGACGCCAGGCGACGTCCGGCAGGGGTGCCAGCGCGACCTCCAGGGCCTGTCCGGCGTCGCCCACCGCGAGGTGCAGGTCGGTGCTGCCGTCCCGGTGGCGGGTCTCCCCCACCTGCGGGCGGTGGCCCTGCCCGGAGAGCCACGCCGTCAGGACGTGCTGGTACCGGAGGTGCTCGTACGCGCGGTCGGCGAGGACGCCCGTACCGCCGGCGGCGGTGAAGGCGCACGCGACGGCGCCGTCGTGCTCGAGGTGCGGCCGCGCTCCCGCGCCGGTGCGCAGGACGAGCCGCCCGCCGCAGCCGCCGGCCTGGCGCGCGCACCAGAGGTCGTCGTGCTGCTGGAGCCGGCGCGCGGCCCACCGGTCCTCCGGCACGGTGACGGCGTGCGTCCCCGTCGGCCCGTCGGTGACCGCCCACAGCAGCTCGGTGGACACGGCGCCCTCCTCGGCTCGGCAGACGCGACCGTAGGCGGGGACCCCGACAGAACCGCCCCGCGGCGGCCCTCGCCCGTGGCGGAGCCCGGGGCCCGGACACGCGACCGGCGCTCCCCCCGGAGAAGAGGGAGCGCCGGTCGGTGGGGTACTGGAACGGCCCCCTGCAGGGTCCCGCCGCGAGCTGGCGAGTGGCGGGGGCAGGGGGTCCTTCCGTCAGCCGGCCAGGTCGGTGGCGAGCTCGCCCTCGAAGGCGTCCTGCACGACCTCGGCGCCACCCGGGACGTCGGCCGGCCGCAGGACGAAGCTCTGCGTGCTGGGCGACACCCCCGTCTCGAACGCCTCGATCGGCACGAGCAACCCGCCGGTGTCGATGTCGGTCAGCTCGGCGAACGCCGCCGTGACGCCCTCGCGGGTGAGGTCGCCGTTCTCGCAGGCCGCGGTCAGCACCTGGTTCATGACGTCACCCATGGCGTACCCGAAGATCGCGCCGAGGCTCGGCGTGGTGTTCGGGTAGGCGGCCTGGTACTGCTCGAGCAGCTCGGGCTCGGCCTCCCACGCCGTGATCGGCGAGGCCACGTACAGGTGGTCCTTGAGCCACTGCGCGGTCGGGCCCTGCAGCAGGCCGGGCGCGAAGACCGGGTTGCTGCCCAGGATCGGCACGTCGAGGCCCGAGGCCTGCGCCACCGCGGCCGCCGAGGCGGTCTGCGTGGGCGCGACGGTCAGGACGATGGCGTCCACGCCCGCCGAGGCGAACTGGGTGACCTGCGCCGACATGTCCTGGTCGGTGGACTTGATCTGCGCCTCCACCACCTCCAGGCCCCGGGCCTCGGCGACGGCGCGGGTGCCGGCCAGGCCGTTCTCCCCGTACTCGCCCTCGAAGTAGATGTGCCCGACGGTGTCGCCGTCCTGCAGCAGCCCCTGGTCGAACAGGTACTGGTAGCCGTTGGCAAGCTCCACGTCGTAGGTGGCGCCGAGGACGCCGGTGCCCGGGATCTCGGTCAGCGTCCGCGCCCAGGCCGACGGGAAGTTGACGATCTGGTCGGCCTCGTACTCCGGCGCGAGCGCGGTGTTGATCGGCGACCCGATCGTCTGCTGCATCGCCAGGATGTTGTCCTTCATCCCGCTGTAGAGCTGCACGCCCGTCTGCGGCACGTAGGTGGTGTCCTGGATGTCGAGCTCGACGTCGTAGGTCTCGCAGACCTGGTTGTCCTGCCAGTACAGCGTGTTGCCGTTGGTGATGTCCTGGCCCAGCGCGGCGAAGACGCCGGTCAGGTCGGTGAGCACACCGAGCCGGATCGTGGTGCCCTCGATGCCGACGTCGGTGGCGACGTCCCCCTCGCTCCCTCCGCCTCCCCCGCCGCCGCCGCTCTCCGGTGCCCGGGTGCTGCAGCCGCTGACCGCGACGACGACGGCAGCGGCCAGGACGGTGGCCCCCCGTAGACGCATTCCTGCTCTCATGTGGTGCTGCTCCCTCGTGTGGGTGGATCGGACGGTTCGGGGACGGTGGTGCTCGGGTCCGAGCCCGCGGCGGCGCTCGGGGATCCGCGGCCGGGACTGCGTCCCCGGCGGCGGAAGCGGTTGGCGAACCCGGCCAGGCCGCCGGGCTCGAAGAGGACGACGAGGATGATCGCGGCGCCGAAGAGGTAGCGGGCGGCCACGCCGGCGGAGATGCCGCCCTCCCCGGGCGCGCTGACCAGGGGCAGGACGTCGGCGAACTGCTGGAAGACCAGCGGCAGCGCGGTGACGAAGGCCGCGCCCAGGGCCGCGCCGGCGACCGAGCCGAGCCCGCCCAGCACGATCATCGCCAGGTAGAGGATCGAGACGGTGAGACCGAAGGACTCCGGCGCGATGCTGCCGATCGACAGCGCGTACATGACCCCGGACAGCCCCGCGTACATGGAGCTGACCAGGAACACCCGCGCCTTGTAGGCCTGGACGTTGACGCCCATGACCGAGGCGGCCACCTCGCTGTCGCGCAGGGTCTGCAGCGCCCGGCCGGGCCGGCTGCGCAGCAGGTTGCGGGCGAAGAGGTAGGCGACCAGGGCCAGGACGATGCCGAGGTACCAGAGCCGCTCGGCCTCCCGGAACGGGACACCGAGGACGAACAGCTGCGGGTCGCTGTTGCCGAAGGTGAAGCCGAACAGCGAGAACTCCGGCACCGAGCGCCCGTTGAACCCGCCGGTGACCGGCGTCCAGGTGTTGAGCACGTGGACGCCGATGAACACCAGGCCGAGCGAGGCGACGCCGAGGTAGATGCCGCGCAGCCGGGCCGCGATCGGGCTGAACAGCAGCCCGGCGAGGCCCGCGAGCAGGACGCCCACCACCATGCCGACGATCGGCGGCAGCTCGAGCCCGCGCAGGGCGGCCCGCGTGCCCAGGCCGCCGGACTCACCGGAGATGAACGTGTAGCTGACCGCCCCGACGGCGAGGAAGAACGCGTGCGCCAGCGACAGCTGCCCGGTGGTGCCGACCAGCAGGTTCAGGCCGATGGCGCCGACGATCGCCCCGGCGACGGCGAAGCCGGTGCGCAGCCAGAACTCCTCCACGTAGAGCGGGAGGACCAGCAGCACGACCAGGAGCGCGACGAGGAGCAGCGGCTGGAGGAACCGCATCGGCGAGCGCCGGGGCCCGGACCCGGCCGGGGTGGTGGTCGAGCGGGAGGCGCCGGCCGGTACGGAGAGGGTGTCAGACACGTGTCAGCTCCTTGGTCCCGAACAGGCCGGAGGGGCGGACCAGCAGCACGATGATCATCACGACGTAGGGGGCGACCTCGCCGAAGCCGCGGCCCAGGAAGGACAGCTGCTCCTGGTAGCCGGCGGCGAGGGCCTCGGTGATCCCGATGAGCAGCCCGCCCACCAGCGCGCCGCCGGTGGAGTCCAGGCCGCCGAGGATCGCCGCCGGGAAGGCGCGCAGCGCGACGGTGTAGGCGGCCGCGCTCACGCCCGGGGTCGGCGCACCGACCAGGAACAGCGCCGCGACCGCGGCGAGGATGCCGGCGACCACCCACGCCAGCGCCGAGACCCGGCCCTGCCGGATGCCCATCAGCGCCGCCGCCTCGCCGTCCTCGGCCGACGCGCGCATCGCCACGCCCCAGCTGGAGTACTTGAAGGCGGCGAAGAACGCGACGATCAGCACCCCGGCGACGCCCATCGCGATCAGCCGGTTCTCGCTGATGCCGATGCCGCCGATGCGGACGGAGTCCCCGCCCCACGGGTGCGGCACGTTGAGGATGTCCGGGCCGATCTGCCGGATCAGCTCGGTGAGCAGGATGATGTCGACGCCGATGGTGACGATGGCCAGGCTGATCACCGGGGCGCCGCGGAGCCGGTTGATGATGAACCGCTCGACGAGGAACGCGGCCAGCGCCGTGACCAGGATGCCGACCAGCACCGCGGGCAGGAACCCGAGCGTGTCCGACAGCCGGGCGATCGTGTAGGCGCCGAGCAGCAGCAGCGACCCGTGGGTGAAGCTGACGACCTCGCTGGCCTTGAAGATGATCACGAAGCCCAGGGCGATGAGCGCGTAGATGGCGCCCAGCGAGATGCCGTTGAGCAGGAGGGACAGGAACTGGGTCACGACGAGCTCCCCGTGGCGTCGGTGGAGTGGTGGACGACCGCGTCCGCGGGGTTGTCCTCGTTGCCCGAGCCGAGGTAGGCGCGGATGACCTCGGGGTCGGACTGCACCTCCGCCGGCGTGCCGTCGGCGATGCGCCGGCCGAAGTCGAGGACGGTCACCCGGTCGGCCAGGGACATGACCATCCCCATGTCGTGCTCGACGAGGATGACCGAGATCCCCAGCGCCGAGCGGATCTCCCGGATCGCGTCGGCCATCCGGGTGGTCTCCTGGGCGTTCATGCCGGCGACCGGCTCGTCGAGGAGCAGCAGCCGCGGCTCGATGCACAGCGCGCGGGCGACCTCGACGCGCTTCTGGTCGCCGTAGGACAGCACGCCGACGGGGGTGTGCAGCTTGTCGCCGAGGTCGAGGAACTCCGCGATCTCCCGGATCCGCTGTCCGTGCACCCTGCCCTCGCGGGTGGCGCGCGGCAGGCGGAGCCCCGAGGACAGGAACCCGGCCTTCGTCAGGTGGTGCCGGCCGAGCATCAGGTTCTCGGCGACCGTCTGCGCACCGGACAGCGCGATGTTCTGGAACGCCCGGGCCACCCCGACGCCGGCGATCTGGAAGGGCCGCATCTGGTCCAGCCGGGCGTCTCCGAAGCGGACCTCGCCCTCGGTGGCCCGGTAGACGCCGGAGAGGACGTTGAACAGCGTCGACTTGCCGGCGCCGTTGGGGCCGATGACGGCGTGGATCGCGCCGGGGGCGACGGTGAAGGAGACGTCGTTGAGCGCCCGGATGGCCCCGAACGCGACGCTGACGTGCTCGACCTCGACCGGCGGGACGTCGGGGCGGACCGCGCCGTCCACCGCCTGCGGGCCGGTCACGCCGTCCACCGGGACAGCGTGCGGCGGGGCGCGGCGGCGGCCCGCGTCTCGGGGGCGGCGCCGGTGTGGCCGAGGTAGAGCCGCTGCACCTCGTCGGTCCGGGCGAGCTCGCGGGCGTCCCCGGCCAAGGACACCTTGCCGACGTCGAGGACGTAGGCGCGGTCGGCCACGCCGAGGGCCATGGTGGCGTTCTGCTCGACCAGCAGCACCGACGTCCCCTGCCGGTTGATCTCGGCGATCACCTCGCCGATCTGGCCGATGACCCGGGGTGCCAGGCCGAGCGAGGGCTCGTCGAGCAGCAGCAGCCGCGGGCTGGCCATGAGCGCCCGGCCGATGGCGAGCATCTGCTGCTCGCCGCCCGACAGCAGCCCGGCCCGCTGCCCGCTGCGCTCCTGGAGCACGGGGAACAGGTCGTGCACGCGGGCGACGGCGGCGGCCTTGGCGGCGCGGTCGCGGTTGCCCATGCCGCCGGCGCGGAGGTTCTCCTCGACGGTGAGCCGGCCGAAGATGCGCCGTCCCTCGGGCACCTGGACGACGCCGGAGCGGACGATCTGGCCGGGGTCGCGGCGGGTCAGGTCGACGTCGCCGAGGCGCACCGAGCCGGCGTCGACCCGGCCGCGGTGCAGCCGCAGCGTGCCGGAGATGGTGCGCAGCAGCGTGCTCTTGCCCGCGCCGTTGCTGCCCAGGACCGCGACGACGGCGCCGTCGGGCACCTCCATGGAGACCCCGCGGACGGCCTCGACCGCGCCGCCGTAGGTCACCTGGAGCGAGTCGACGGTCAGCACGGGCGGACCGGAGGTGACGGAGACCACATGCGGCGGAACGATAGGCGGCCGGTCAAGTCCTGATCAGCAAGGACACCAGACCGTGACCTGCCGGTGATACGGGCCCGATCCGTCCGCTCGAGTTCCGGTCGCGCGTGTGTCCGCCACCCACACGTCGAGCCGACGTGCCGGGTGCCGCCCACATTGCGACCGCCCAGGTGAGGTGCGCGCGGCCCCGGTCACCCGATCAGGTGGGTGGCCGGTCCCCACGTCCGCACCGGGGCTGGACAGGGTGGGTAGGCACAGGACAGGTGCACGTCCGCCGCGTCGATCGGAGCCGACGATGAGCACGACCCGGACGAGCTCGACCCCGGCGACGGGCAGGCCGGCGCCCGACGCCCCGGCAACGCCGCGCGCCCCCCGCTCGAGGCCGCGCCGGGCTCCTGCGTCCGGGACCGCGCGCCGGCCTGACCACCCCTCCCCCGAACCCGACCGCGCACGAGGAGGCCGACCGTGTCCGACCAGGAACTGACCAGCACCGTCGCCCGGGCCCGCCGGCACGCCCTCGGCGACCTGCTGCACCGCTCGGCGGCGCGCACCCCGGGGAAGACGGCGCTGCGCTACCGCGACCGTGCCCACACCTACGCCGAGCTCGACACGGTCGTCGACCGGACCGCCAACGCGCTCACCGCGCGGGGCGTGGCCAAGGGCGACCGGGTGGCGCTGCTGTCGCACAACGACGACGGCTACGTGGTGCTCACCTTCGCCCTGGCCCGGCTCGGCGCGATCGCCGTCCCGGTCAACTTCATGCTCCGGGCCGGTGAGGTGGCCTACGTCCTCGAGCACTCCGCGGCCGTCGGCCTCGTCGCGGAGTCCGCGCTGCTGCCGGTGGCGCAGGAGGCGCTCGAGCTGTCCGGGCGGGACCCGTCCGTGCGGGTGCGCGGGGTGCTCGGCAGCGACGGCGGGCCGCTCCCGGAGGGCTGGGAGGCCTTCGAGGCCTGGACGGCGCACGCGGACGCCTCGACCCCGCAGGTGCCGGTCGCCGACGACGACGTGCTGCAGCTGATGTACACCAGCGGCACCGAGTCGCGGCCCAAGGGCGTGATGATGACCAGCCGCAGCCTGGTCACCCAGTACGTGAGCTGCATCGTCGACGGCCGCTACGGCGCCGACGACGTCGCCCTGCACGCGCTGCCGCTGTTCCACGTCGCCGCGCAGCACTGCTTCCTGAACCCGAACCTCTACCTGGGCGGGACCAACGTCGTGCTCGACGGGCCCGACCCGGCCACCGTGCTGGAGACGGTCGAGCGCGAGCGGATCACCAGCCTGTTCTGCCCGCCGACGGTGTGGATCGGGCTGCTGCGCCACCCCGACTTCGACCGCCGGGACCTGTCCTCGCTGGCCAAGGGCTACTACGGCGCGTCGATCATGCCCGTCGCCGTCGTCGAGGAGCTGCGCCGCCGGCTGCCCGGGATGGCGCTGTTCAACTTCTACGGGCAGACCGAGATGTCCGCGCTCGCCCTGGTCCTCTCCCCTGAGGACCAGCTGCGCAAGCCGGGATCGGCCGGCACGGCCTGCGTCAACGGCGAGACCCGCATCGTCGACGACCTGGGCCGGCCGGTGGGCCCCGGCGTCGAGGGCGAGATCGTGCACCGCAGCCCGCACGCCACCGCCGGCTACTGGAACGACCCGGAGAAGACCGCGGAGGCCTTCCGCGACGGCTGGTTCCACAGCGGCGACCTCGGCGTGGCCGACGAGGACGGCTACGTCACGATCGTCGACCGCAAGAAGGACGTGATCAAGACCGGCGGTGAGAACGTGGCCAGCCGCGAGGTCGAGGAGGTCCTCCACCAGCACCCGGCGGTGGCCGAGACCGCCGTCTTCGGCATCCCCCACCCCCGGTGGATCGAGGCGGTCGCGGCGGTGGTCGTGCCGCGGGAGGGCGCGACGGTGCAGCCCGAGGAGCTCGTCGCGTTCTGCCGGGAGCGGCTGGCCGGCTTCAAGACGCCGCGGTACGTCGTCCTCGCCGACGCGCTGCCCAAGAACGCCAGTGGGAAGATCCTCAAGCGCGAGCTGCGGACGTCGCACGCGGGGCTGGCCGGGTGACCGCGCGGCGCGCCGGGGACGGGCTGGCCGGGCCTGCAGCGGGACCGTCGGTTACCGTCGGGTAGCTGTGGCGTGGGCCACAGGCGCACGCACCCCGAGGGAGACCGACCCGTGCTCTACACCGCTTACGAGTGGCAGCAGCGGCTCACCGCCCCGGCCCGGACGACCTCCGCGCTGACCGCGCGGGCCATCGAGGCCCTGCCGGCGCCGCTGGCCGGGCTGCCGGGTCCGCGCCGGCTGCGGGCCGCCTGCCGGGTCGTGGCCGACGCACGCCCCACCCACGTCCGCCCCGAGTGGGGCATCGACGCGGTGGAGGTCGGCGGGCGGAGCGCCGAGGTGGTCGTGGAGCCCGCGCTGTCGACGCCGTTCGCCGACGTCGTGCACTTCGCCAAGCCGGGTGTGGGCGAGCAGCCCCGGGTGCTGGTCGTGGGCCCGATCTCCGGGCACTTCGCCACGCTGTTGCGGCCCACGGTGCGCACCCTGCTGGCCGACCACGACGTGTACGTCGTCGACTGGCACAACGCCCGTGACGTCCCGGTGTCGGCCGGCCGGTTCGGGCTCGACGAGTACGTCGACCACGTCCTGCAGGCGCTGCGGCACCTCGGCGGGGACACGCACGTCATGGCCGTGTGCCAGCCGGCGCCGCTGGTGCTGGCCGCCGTCGCCGTGCTGGCCGCGGCCGACGACCCGGCGCAGCCCAGCAGCGTCACGCTGATGGCCGGTCCCATCGACACCCGGGTCAACCCCAACCGGGTCAACCTCACCGCCGACCGCCACTCGCTGTCGCGGTACGAGCGGCTGCTCACCACCACCGTCCCCGCCCGCCACGCCGGCGCCGGGCGCCGGGTCTACCCCGGGGTCACCCAGCTGACGGCGTTCATGTCGATGAACCCCCGCCGGCACCTCGGCGCCCACCTCGGGATGTACCGGGCCATGGTCGCCGGCGACGAGGCGCGCGCGGCGGCCACCCGCTCCTTCTACGAGGAGTACGGCGCGGTCATGGACGTGCCCGCCGAGTTCTACCTGGAGACGCTGCAGCGGATCTTCATGGAGCACGACCTGCCCCGTGGCGTGTTCACGTGGCGGGGGCAGCGCGTGGACCCCTCGCTCATCACCCGCACCGCGCTGCTCACCGTCGAGGGCGCCCAGGACGACCTGTGCTCGCCCGGCCAGACCGAGGCGGCGCACGCGCTGTGCACCGGGCTGCCGGCCGAGCGCCGGCGCCACCACCTGCAGGAGGGCGCCGGCCACTACGGGGTGTTCGCCGGCAAGCGGTGGGAGCAGGAGATCTACCCGGTCTTCCGCGCCTTCGTCGCCGAGCAGGAGGCCGCCCGGACGCAGGAGGGTGCCCGGACGACGGCGGCCGCCGCGCTCTGACGTCCGCCGGCGAGGGGGGCGGGCGGGCCGTGTCCGTGCTGGCCAGGCTGGGCGGGATGCTCGCGGACGCGGCCACGGGGCTGCCGCTGCGGGCGACGCGGTACACCGTCGAGCGGGACGTCGCGGTCCCGGTGCCCGGCGAGGTGTCGCTGCTCGGCGACCTCTACCGCCCGGCGGGCGCGACCGGGCCGCTGCCCGTCGTGCTCGTCCGCCTGCCCTACGGCCGGGCCGGGCTGTTCGCGCACGCCTTGGCCTCCCCCCTCGCCCGGCGCGGCTTCCAGGTGTTCATCCAGTCCACCCGCGGGACGTTCGGCTCCGGCGGGCACTTCCGCCCGTTCACCACCGAGCACGACGACGGCCTGGCCACGCTGTCCTGGGTGCGCGGGCAGCCGTGGTGCGACGGCCGGGTGGCCATGACCGGTGCCAGCTACTTCGGGCACACCCAGTGGGCGGTCGCGCCCTACGCCGACCCGCCGCTGGTGTGCGTCTCGCCGCACGTCACCGCCGCGCGGATCACCCGGGCCTTCTACGGGAACGGGGCACCGCTGCTGCACAACGCCCTGAGCTGGTCGGTGGCGATCGGCCGCCAGGAGGCCGGCGGCCTTCCGGCCGTGCCGACACCGCGCCACCGGGCGCGGATCGAGCGGGCGGTGCGCCGGCTGCCGCTGCAGGCCGCCGACACGACCGTGGTCGGCGCGCCGGTGCCGTTCTGGCGCGACTTCACCACGCACGCCGGGCCCGGCGACCCCTTCTGGGACGTCGCCGACCACGACTCCGCCGACCTCTCGCGGATGCCGCCGGTGAACATGGTCACCGGCTGGTGGGACCTGTTCGCGGCCGGCCAGCTCACCGACCTCGCCCGGCTGCCCGCGGCGGGGGTGCCGGCCCGGATCACCGTCGGGCCCTGGCTGCACGGCGAGCCGGCCGAGCCGAGGGCGGCGCTGCGCAGCGACATGGCCTGGCTGCACCACCACCTCCGCGGCGGCCCGGCGCCGACGGGAGCGCCGGTGCGGCTGTACCTGCAGCAGGCCGGGACGTGGCTGGAGTCGCAGTCGTGGCCACCGCCCGGCAGCCGGCCGGTCGCCCACCACCGGCGCGCCGGCGGCGGGCTCACCGAGGAGGCCGGCGACGGCGACCCGCGCAGCTTCACCCACGATCCCGCCGACGCGACGCCCACGGTCGGCGGGGCCGCTGCTGCAGCCCCCGGGCAAGCAGGCCGACAACGCCGCCGTCGAGGCGCGCGACGACGTCCTGGTGTTCACCGGGCCGGTGCGGCTGTGCGACGTCGACCCCGACGGCGTCTCGCGCAACGTCGTCGACGGCATCCGCCGGCTCGACCCCCGCACCGTCCCCGCCGACGACGTCACGGTCGGCGAGGACGGCGTGCTGGCCGTCGACGTCGGGCTGTTCCCCACCGCCTACCGCGTGCGCGCCGGGCACCGGCTGCGGGTGCAGGTCGCCGGGAGGGCGTTCCCGCGCTTCGCCCGCAACCCCGGCACCGGTGAGCCGCTCGGCACCGCCACCACCGGCCGCCCGTGCCGGTTCGAGGTGTTCCACGACGCCGCGCACCCGTCGCGGCTGGAGCTCCCCGTCCTGCGCTGAGGGGACCGACAGGCGGGTCCCAGCCCGGCCGGCCCCCCACCCGCGCGGTCCGGGTGCGCGTAGCGTCCGGACCACGCCGGCCACCGTCCAGCTCGACAGGCCCCTGGACGCCGCCGGCGACCACGACGCTCCGCGACCGGGCCCCGCGACGTCGATCCCGCTGCCGGGCCGCACCGGCGCCAGGACGGATCGAGGGCCATGGACGCGCCGCTCTGGCAGGAGCAGCCGCCGCCGTCGCTGCCCACCCCCGTGTACGAGGGCGACATCGCCGCCGTCGCCGACCTCACCCGGCACCGGGGACGGCTGCACGACGAGCTGCGGCGCCTGACGTCCCCGCCGCGGGCCGACGCCGACGACCTCGCCCGGCTGCTCCTGGCCTTCGAGGAGCTGACGTCCAACGGCCTGCGGCACGGGGACCTGCCGGTGCACGTCACCGTCACGCACGACGGTGCCGGCTGGCTGGTCGACGTCACCGACGCGGCACCCGACCGCTGTCCCGCTCCGGCGCTCGACCGCGACCCCGCCCTGGGCGGGCTGGGGCTGCCCATGGTGGCCCTGCTCAGCGCCACCCACGGCTGGTGGAGCGACCCGGCGCGCAAGCACGTGTGGGCCTGCGTGCGGCCGGCCGCGTCCGGCTGACCTCCCACCCACCCCGGGCGTCCGGCCCGGTCCGTGCCCCGGCACGGGCGCGTGTCACATCCGGGACGGCGGCGGTGCTGTAAGGGTGTGGACGTCATGAGGCAGGCACCGGTCGCCGCCCTGTCGGCCGCCGCGGTGCGCGGGGTCGCGCCGGGGCGCGCCGAGCGGAGGGACGGGACCGTGGCAGGTGCGGGGGGCGCCGTCCGGGCCGACCTGGAGCAGGTCTTCCGCGCCTGTTACCCGGGGGTCGTCGGGGTCGCCGCCCGCGTCCTCGGCTCCCGGGACGAGGCCGAGGACGTCGCCCAGGAGACCTTCCTGGCCTTCGGCCGCACGTCCGTCCCGGCCGCCGAGGCACCGCGCTGGCTGGCGGTCGCCGCCGCCCACACGGCGCTCAACCACCTCCGCTCGGGCCGCCGCCGCGCGGCCCGCGAGGAGGCCGCCGCGGACGGCTGGACGGGTGGGGGACCACTCGCCCCCGACGTCGCCGACGCCGTCGTCGTCCGCGAGGAGCACGGCCGGGTGCGTGCCGCACTCGCCCGGCTGCCACGCCGGCAGGCCGTCGCCCTCGTCCTGCGGCACAGCGGCCTGAGCTACGCCGACGTGGCGGCCGCCCTCGACCTCTCCCCCGGCAGCGTCGGCACGACCGTGCGACGCGCCGAGTCCGCCCTTCGCGAGGAGTTGACCCGCCATGCGCCATCCCACTGACGGGACGTTGCGCCGCCTGCTCGACGAGCCGGCCGGCGTCCCCGACGACGACCGCACCCACGTCGCCGGCTGCGCCCAGTGCCTGCGCGGCCTGTCCGCCGTCCGGGAGGACGCCGCGGCCGCCACGGCCGCGCTGTCCTCGGCCGCCACCCCTGACGTCGACCTGGCGTGGCGGCGGTTCTCCGCACACGTCGCCGCCGACGCCCGGGGCCGGGCGGCCGCGCCCGCTCCCGCGCCGGCCCGGCGGTGGCGCAGGGCCCTCCGCAGCCCCGTGGCCGCCGCCCTCGGCGTCGCCCTGGTCCTGGGCGGGGCCGGTGCCGCGGCCGCCGCCGACTGGCTGCAGGTCTTCCGCACCGAGGAGGTCGCCGCGCTGCCGGTCAGCAGCACCGACCTGGTCGGGCTGCCCGACCTCTCCGCCTACGGCGAACTCGTGCTGGTCACCGAGCCCGGCGTGCACGAGGTCGCCGACGCCGCGGCCGCCGCGGAGGAGACCGGCCTCGACGTCCCGCACGTCGACGCCCTCCCCGCCGGGGTGACCGGCGAGCCGGCCTACACCGTGGGCGGGCAGGCCGTCGCGGAGTTCACCTTCTCCGCCGACCGGGCCGCACAGGCGGCCGCCGCGGCCGGCGAGACACTGCCGCCCCCGCCGGCCGGGCTCGACGGCAGCACGTTCCGGCTGATGGCCGGTCCGGGTGTCGCCGCGGTGTGGTCCGAGGCACGGGGCGTGCCGGCGCTCGTCGTCGCCCGGGTGACTGCGCCCAGCGCGTTCTCCTCCGGCGTCCCGTTCGAGACCGCGCGCGAGTACCTGCTGTCCCTCCCGGGCCTGCCCGACGAGCTGGCGGCGCAGCTGGAGGACTTCACCGCCGACGGCACCACCCTGCCGCTGCCGGTCCCCGCCGAGCTGGCCACCTCCTCCACCGCGGACGTCGGAGGCCACGAGGCCACCGTCCTGGCCACCCGGGACGGCACCGTGACCGGCGTGGTCTGGGTCGAGGACGGCGTCGTCACCGGGGTCGCCGGCTCGCTGAGCGAGGACGAGGTCCTCGCCGTCGCCCGGGGCCTGCGCTGACCACCGTCGGCACCACCACCGCCGGGGACGCCGACCAGCTGCTCGCGCAGCTGCCGCCGTCCCCGGCGGTGTGGTGCTCGGGGCTGCGCAAGCGGTACGGACGGCGGACCGCGGTCGACGGCGTCTCCTTCACCGTCGGCCGCGGCGAGGTGCTGGGCCTGCTCGGGCCCAACGGCGCCGGCAAGACGAGCGTGATCAAGATGCTGCTCGGGCTGGTGCGCCCCGACGCCGGCGAGGTGCTGCTCCTCGGCCGGCGGGGACGGGACCCCCGGGCGCGCGAGCGGGTCGGCTACCTGCCCGAGCTGTTCCGGTACCAGCCGTGGCTGACGGCAGCGGAGGTGCTCGCCCTGCACGTGCGGCTGGCCGGCGCCCGGGTCCCCGCCGAGGAGCAGCGGCAGTGCCTGGCGCTGGTGGGCCTGGCCGAGCGGGCCGGCGACCGGGTCGGCGGCTTCTCCAAGGGCATGCAGCAGCGGCTGGGCCTGGCCGTGGCGCTCGTCGCGCGCCCGGAGCTCGTCGTCCTCGACGAGCCGACCAGCGCGCTGGACCCGCTCGGGCGGGTCGACGTCCGCGACATCGTGCTCTCGCTCAGGGAGCGCGGGGTGGCGGTGCTGCTCAACTCGCACCTCATCGGCGAGGTCGAGCGGGTCTGCGACCGGGTGGTGATCCTCGACCGGGGGCGGGTCGCCGCCTCCGGCACGCTCGCGGAGCTGCTCGGCCAGCGGGAGGTGCGGCTGCGCCTGGGTGGTGTGGGTGCCGCCGCGGAGGCCCGCATGTCCGCGGTCGGCGCGCTGCACCGCACCGGCGAGGAGTTCACCGTCGCCCTGCCGGCCGACGACGACGGGTCCCTCGTCCCGGGGCTGGTCGCCGACCTGGTGGGCCTGGGCGTGCGGGTGCACGCGGTCGAGCCCGTGCGGATCAGCCTGGAGGAACGACTGCTCGGCATCCTGCGGGAGGAGCACCCGTGACCGGGCTCGCGCACGACCGGGGCACGGCCGGCCGGAGGGCCGGCGAGCGGGTGAGAGGCGGGGTCGCGACCGTCCTGACCGTCGCCGGGCTGACGCTGCGCGAGGCGGCCCGCCGCAAGGTGCTGCGCGCGCTGGGGGTGCTCACGGTCGCGCTGCTCGGTCTGTCGGCCTGGGGCTTCGCGAAGCTGGCGGCGGTCGACCCGGAGTTCGGCGCGCTGACCAGCGGCGAGGCCCGGCTGGTCGCCTCGCAGCTGCTCAACCTCGTGATGTTCGGCCTGAGCCTCATCGCCGCGCTGGGCACGGCGTTCCTCGCCGGGCCGACGCTGTCCGGCGAGGTCGAGTCGGGCATGGCGCTGTCGGTGCTCGCCCGGCCGGTGCGCCGCGCCACCGTGCTGCTCGGCAAGTGGCTGGGGCTGGTGGTCTTCGGCAGCGGCTTCGTCGCCGTCGCGGGGCTGGCGCAGTTCCTCGTCGTGCAGGTGACGGTCGGCTACTGGCCACCCGACCCGCTCACCGGTCTGCTGCTGCTCGCCGCGCAGACGACGGTGCTGATGACGCTCGCGCTGCTGCTGTCCACCGCCGTCTCGCCCATGGCCTCGGGCATCGTCGCGGTCGGCCTGTTCGGCGCGACCTGGGTGGCCGGCGTCGTCGGCAGCGTCGGCGAGGTCGTCGGCAACGACGGCGTGGCCCAGGTGGGCACGGTCTCGCGGATGCTGCTGCCCACCGACGGGCTCTGGCGCGGCGCGATGCACGCCTTCCAGGACTCGACGGCGCTGAGCTCGTTCGGTGCCGACTTCGAGGGCTCACCGTTCCTCGGCGTCGCGCCGCTCAGTGCCGGCTACCTGGCCTGGGTGGTCGTGTGGATCGCCCTCATCGGGGTCCTCGCCGCGCTGTCGTTCACCCGCCGGGACGTGTGAGCCGGACGCCGGCTCAGGCGAGCGACCGCGGGACCGCCGGCCGGCCGCGCGGCTCGACGAAGCGGGTCAGCAGCGGGCCGGCCACGGCGAGGACGAGCACGTACCCGGTGGCCAGCGGCCCGAGTTCCGGGAGACCGGCCGCCACCGCCAGGCCGGCGACGACGATGGAGAACTCACCCCGGGCCACCAGCGCCGTCCCGGCGCGCCACCGGCCGGGCACGGCGATGCCGTCGCGCCGCGCGGCGAACCAGCCGGTGGCGACCTTGGTGCCGGTCGTGACCAGGGCGAGCAGCAGGACGGCGGGCAGCACGGGGACCAGCGCGGCCGGGTCGGTGGACAGCCCGAAGGCGACGAAGAAGGTCGCCGCGAACAGGTCGCGCAGCGGCCCGAGGACCGACCGGGCCCGCTCGGCGAATGACGCCGGCAGCGCGAGGCCCACGAGGAAGGCGCCCACGGCCGCGGACGCCCCCAGCGACTGGGCGAGCCCGGCGACCAGCAGGGTGAGACCGACCACGCGCAGCAGCAGCTGCTCGTCGTCGGCCGAGCTCAGCAGCCGGCCGAGCCGGTGCCCCTGCCGCTGGGCCGCCAGCAGCGCCAGCGCCACCGCGGCCACGGCGAGGCCGGCGCCGGCGACGGCCGTCATCGGCCCCCCACCGGCGAGCGAGACGACGAGCAGCGGCAGGAACAACGCCATCGCGAGGTCCTCCAGCACGAGCACGGAGAGCACCGCGGGGGTCTCCCGGTTGGCCAGCCGACCCAGGTCGCCGAGCAGTCGGGCGACGATGCCCGACGACGAGATCCAGGTGACGCCGGCCAGCGCCAGCGCCCCCTGCCAGGGCAGTCCCAGCAGGAGGCCGGCCACGAACCCCGGGGGGGCGTTGAGCAGCAGGTCGACCACCCCCGAGGGGCCGTGGTGCCGCAGCGAGGCGAACAGCTCGTCGGCGGAGAACTCCAGTCCGAGGGCCAGCAGCAGGAGGACGACGCCGAGCTCCGCGGCCGCCTCGATGAAGGGCTCCGAGGTGGCCAGCGGGACGACCCCGCCCTCCCCCACCGCGAGCGCGGCGACCAGCACGAACGGCACCGAGGACAGCCCGAGGCGACGGGCCAGCAGGCCGAGCAGGGACAGTCCCGTGAACAGCAGGCCGAGCTCGACCAGCAGCTGGGCGACGTGGTCCACCGGGGGGACCTACGCCGGCCCGGCGAGGCGGCGTTCCAGCTCCTCCAGCCCACGGGTCGAGCCGATGGCGACCAGGACGTCCCCGGGGCGCAGGGGGTCGGCCGGCCCCGGTGACGCCACGACGTCGGTGTCCCGCACGATCGCGACGATCGAGCAGCCGGTCAGGGTGCGGGCCCGCGTCTCGCCCAGCGGGCGGCCGGCGAAGGGCGAGCCCGCACCGATCGGGAACCGGCCCGACTCCAGCCCGGGGACCTCCCGTGAGAGGTCGGCGAAGCGCTGGGTGAGCCGGGGCGCGCCCAGCACCTCCGCGACGGCCTCGACCTCGTCCGGCTCGAGGTGCAGCACGCCGCGCGCCCGGTCGGGGTCGCGCCGGTCGTAGACGGCGACCTCGGCCGCCCCCTCCCTCCGGAGGACGATGCCGAGCACCTCACCGGCACGGGTCCGCAGCCGGTACCGGACGCCGACCCCCGGCAGCATGGTCTCCTCGAGGTCCATGCCGGCATGGTCGCAGGCCCGCACCCGCGCGGGCCGGGGACGGTCAGGTGGCCGATCGCCCCGGCGGTCCCGGGGCGGCGGACCTCACTCCGCGGCGTCGCCCGCCGCGGTCCCGGACCGGACGACGACGACCGGGCACGGGGCGTGGCGCACGCACTGGTCGCTCACCGAGCCGAGCACCAGACCGACGAACCCACCCCTCCCCCGTGCCCCGACCACCAGCAGGTCGGCGCGGGCGGCGGACTCGATCAGCCCCCGGGCCGGCGAGCCGTGCGTCACGTGGCAGGTGACCGGCAGGGCCGGGTCCAGTCCTGCGGACGCCACGTGCGCCTCGAGCTGCTCCCGCACCGCGGTCTCGAAGTCCTCGAGCGGCGGCACGTACCCGGGCTCCCACGTGGCCGGCCGCGGCGCGGTGGTCATCTTCCAGGCGCGCAGCACGTGCAGCGGGTACCCGGCCCGGAGGGCCAGGTCGGCCGCCCACTGCAGCGCCTCCTGCGCGCACGCGGAACCGTCGTGGCCCACGAGCACGCCCCCCGGGACGTCGGCCACCTCCGCGATGCCGTCGTCGTCCGCCTCTCGGTCGGTCAGCTCGGTCATGGGCGGAGCCTACGGCCGCGGGCCGGACCCTCAGCGGGACGGGAGGGCGCCCACCGCGAGGGTCCGGCGGCGGACGACGGTCCCGCACCCCGGTGCGGGCGCGCGCTCAGCGGGGCTCGGGGTGGTGGCACACCGCCTCGAGGTTGATGCCGTCGAGGTCGCGCACGAACCCGCCGTAGTAGTCGGCGTGGTACTCGGGGTGCACCGCGGGCGCGTGCAGGACCGTGGCACCGGCGGCCACGGCCGCGTCGTGGAAGACGTGCACCTGCTCGCGGCTGTCGACGGTGAAGGCCAGGTGCACGTCGGTGCCGACCGTGCCCGAGTCGACGAGCCAGAAGTAGGGCTTGACGTCGGCACGGCCGAACCCGGTCATGGCCGGCCGGTCGTCGTCCTCGGGGGCGGGCGGGATCTCGAGCATCTTCACGATGCCGATGGCGGCGAGGACGGGCTCGTAGAAGCCGACGGCGGCTGCGAGGTCGGGGACGCCGATGTTGAGGTGGTCGATGCGCGAGCCGGAACGATCGGTGGCAGCTGCGCTCCTGGGAGCGGAGGACGAGGTCATGGGCGACACCCTGCCCGGGGTAGCGGACACCGGGTGTCCGCCTCGTGGCGCAGTCTCTGGGACGTGTCCGCCACGTCCGCGCGCCTGTTGACCGTGCTGTCCCTGCTGGGAGCGCGGGCGAGGTGGTCCGGCGAGGAGCTGTCCGAGCGGCTCGGCGTGAGCACGCGCACCCTGCGCCGTGACGTCGGGAGCCTGCGGGCACTCGGGTACCCGGTCTCGACCCTCAAGGGCCCCGACGGGGGTTACCGACTCGGCTCCGGCGGCGAGCTCCCGCCCCTGCTGCTCGACGACGAGCAGGCGCTCGCGGTCGCGGTGGCGCTGCAGACGACCCCCACCAGCGTGTCGGGCATCGACGACGCGGTGGCGCGCGCCCTCACCAGCATCAGGCAGGTGATGCCGGCGCGCCTGCGCGCCGAGGTCGACGCGATGCACCTGACCACCATCCCCAACTCCTGGGAGTTCCCCGCCCCGCCGATTCCCCCGGACACCCTCAGGGCGGTGGGCCACGCCGTCCGCAACCGGCACCTGCTGCGCTTCGACCACCGCACCCCCGACGGCCGCCGGCCCGACCCGGGTGATCCCGACTTCACGCCGCCGGTGCGGGCCGAACCCCACCACCTCGTCGTGTGGGCCGGACGCTGGTACCTCGTGGCCTACGTCGTCCCCGAGGAGGCCTGGCGGATCTACCGCGTCGACCGCATCCACGCGCACGCCCCCACCGGAGCCGGGTTCCGGCCTCGCCGGCTCCCCGGGTCCGACGTCGCGCGGTACGTCATGACCACCTGCGACCGGGGGGACACGCCCGCCCGGTGGCAGTGCACCGGCAGCGTCGTGATGGACCTGCCGGCCGACGTCGTCGCCCGCTGGGCCCCGGGCGGCTCCGTCGTCGAGTACGTCGACGCCACCCGGACCCGCATCACACTCGGCGCGTGGTCCTGGGCCGGCATCGCCGGCCTGCTCGCCACCTTCGACGCCGACTTCGCCGACGTGCGGCCCGCCGGGCTCAGGGACGCCTGCCGCTCCCTCTCCCGCCGCTACGACCGGGCCGGCCGGTGACCCGCGGCCCCGACCGAGGTGGTGCCGACCCCTCGTGCACGGCGACGTGGATCCGGTCCCTCAGCGCGTTGGCCTCGGTGGCGGTCAGCGTCCGGTCCGGATGCCGCAGGATCAGCCGGAGCAGCACGTTCTTCTGCCCCGGCTGCACGCCCAGCCGGTCCCGGGCCACCGCGGGCAGGTCGGCGTGGCCGGTCTCGGACAGCACCAGCACCCCCTCCACTGCGTCGGCGGCGGAGCCGAGCGCAGCGCGGATCCGGTCGCCGAGCAGTTCTGCGTCCACGTCGGCCGACACGGCGACGGAGATGTCGCGGCGGGCCGCCGGCTGCGCCGACACCGGTCGGTACGGGGCCAGGTCGAGCATCTGGGACGCGATCCGGGGATCGGCCGAGCGCAGCAGCCGGATGTCGTCCATGCCCTTGGCGAGCATGACCAGCCGGTCCAGGCCCAGCCCCATGGCCAGGCCGCTGGCCGCGCGCGGGAGTCCGGCGGCGGCGAGCACCCCGGGGTGAGCCAGTCCGCACTCGCCGACCTCGATCTCGACGCCGCCGACGGCCGCGAGGATCTCCCGTCCGGCGAGCGTGTACGGATGGAGGCTGGCCGGGCTGCGCCAGCCGGCACCGGGCAGCACCGCCTGCACGACCGCACGGATCATCTCCACCAGGTCGTCCTCGGCGAGCGGCTCGCCGCCCGGACGGATGCGCCACAGGTCGATCTGGTGGGGTTCGCCGACGTGGTGCCGGTCGATGACGTCGCGGCGGTAGGTGATCCCCGGGACGCTGAGCACCACCTCCCCGGCCGGGTCGGCGGCGAGGTCGCGCAGCAGCGCGGGGACCCGGGCGGAGGTGTGCGACCGGAGCACGTGCTCGTCGTCGACGTAGCGGGTGTGGCGCCGGTCCCGGGTGACCGCGTCGGGTGTGTAGCGGAGCCGGTCGTAGTTGTCGGCGACGGACACGATCCGGGGGCCGGGGTCCCGGCGCACCGGCAGCCCCCAGAGGTCGGTGAGTGCGGCCTCGAGCCGGTCGACGACGTGCTGGACGGCGTGCGGCCCCGCGGACGGGTCGCTCAGGTCGCGCAGGGTCAGGGCAGGGTGGACGACGGTGGACACGGGGACCTCGCAGGGGAGCGGGAGGTGTGCGGGAGCGACGCACGCCCCGGGATCGCCCGGGGTGTGGCCTCCGCGCTGCGAGGAGTGCTCAGGTCAGCGCACGGCGAGCCGCGCCCGGACGGTCCCGGGGCGGCTGAATCGCTGCGCCGTGCTGGTCACGATGCGAGCGTATCGGCGAGGTCGGACCCGTCTCCACCGCATTACGTCTCCGCCTGGTGTGCCCGGCGGGGGCTGGGCGGGTGGGCGACGATCGAGATCCGCAGGTGAGGTCCTGTCCCGGAGCTCAGGTGATCGTGCCGTGCCCGGTCGTCGGACGCGCTCTCGACCGCCGTGGCCGGTGGTCGTGGGTCGGGGGCGTGACGGCCCCGTCCGTGTCCTCGGAGGAGAGCGGCGTGCTCGTCGACGGGCTGCGCGAAGGGCTCGCGGACACGTGCAGGGGTGTGCTCCGGACGATGGCGTCCTGGGCCCAGCGCTCACTGAAGCCCGCCAGGAAGGCGATGGCCGTGAAGAAGTACGAGGCGTCGTTGGCCTCTTCCGGGATCTCGAGGGGAGTGAGGCCGGCCTGCAACAGGACGTACAGCGCCACGCCGAGCGCCCCGCCGATGAGCGGGCGGAAGCCGCCGGCCACGCAGGTCATGACGTTGTCCTGCGTGGTGTCGACGTCGAGCCGCTGGCCGTGGCTGATCCGGATCATCACGCTGATCACGGCACCCAGTCCCCCAGCGGCGATCGCGCGGACCAGGTCCTGTGTCGCTGTCTGCTCGAACATCGGTATCCGGCTGGTCGTCCACGCCGAGGCCGACACGGCGACCCCACCGATGAACACACCCAGCACGTAGTACCTGAGCGCGGACCTGATCGCAGCCCGGTCCACGAAGTGCTGCAGACGCGTCAGTTCCCGCTGTGCGATCCGCACGGCCTTCTCGATGCGGTGCACACGACGAGGCTCCTCGATGTCCCGCTCCCCGTGCCCCGCGGCCTCGAGGGAGTCCAGCACCCCGAGCAGGTACACGATGATCGAGAAGAGCATCTCGAGGAGCAGACGGCGGGGACGCCCCGCCACGACGAGCGCCGACTGCCGTTCCATGGCGCGTGCTCGCCAGAGCGCGGCCTCGAACGCGGGTTGCACGACGGCGACCTTCTCCCCGGGGTACTTCATGCGGATCTCGAAGTCCGCCCGCCTGTGGAACCGGGTCCTCCGGCACACGTGCAGCGCTCCGGCGTGGACGTAGCTCGCGAAGTACTGGTCGACGATCTCGCGGTCTGCGCCTCGGTACTGCGCGAGCAGCCTCGCGAAGTCCCCCCTCGCGCCGGTGACCCTGCGCTCGTGGTGTGCCTGGATGAGGTCGTCGAGGCAGGGGGCGCCGTGACGGTCCGGGAGTCCGTGGTCGTCCCCGTCGCGCGGCGGCCGCGCCCCGTTCCCGTTCCCCTGCCGTCCCGGCCAGGCGTTCGCAGCTCTGTGCGGTTCCACCGCTGTCCTCCCGCCGGGCGGTTTACACCCGTCATGACACGGAGTCGACGGCCGGTACCGCTGATACAGGGACGTGCGAGCGGTCACCCCACTCGACCCCCGGCGGCACCGGCGGGGGTCCCGGTCGCGCCGGGTGGCCGGCCGGCTCAGCGCACCCGGTACCAGTGCGCGGTCTCGCCGGGCAGGGGCTCCAGGCGCACCTGCGTGCCGCCGGGGTGGTCGAGGACCCGCACGCCGTCGCCGAGCAGCACGGGGGCGAAGAAGAGCAGGACCTCGTCGAGCAGCCCGGCCTCGATGCACTGGCGGGCGACGTCGGCACCGAGGACGTTGACGTACCCGTCCCCGGCGGCGGCCCTCGCCCGGGCGACCGCGTCGTGCAGGTCGCCGGCGAAGGTCACCCCCGGGGGCGCCTGGGCGGCCGGCCGGTGGGTCAGCACGACGACCGGTCCGTGGTAGCGGCCGCCGAAGGCCCCCTCGCGGTCGGTGCCGCGGTTGGGGTCGTCCCCGCCGAACGTGCGCGCGCCGACCAGGAGCGCGCCCACCCGGTCGAGGAGCCGCTCGACCGTCGGGTCCGGGCCGGTCAGGTGCTCGGTCAGCCAGGACATGTCGCCGCCGGGACCGGCGATGAAGCCGTCCAGCGAGGCGGTCGCGGAGTACAGCAGCGTCGCCATCGATCTCCCCGTCCGGTCGGGCGCGGTGGACGACCGGCTCAGCGGCCGCGTGACGGCCTAGTCGCGCGGTCCCTGCGGCCGGCCGGGGACGCGCGCCCCGCGGTCGTCGTGCGTCGCCGGGACGCCCGGGCCCTCGTCGGGCTGCCGGCGTCCGGTGCCGCCGTGCACGACCGCCGGTGGGTCGTCCTCGCGGCGGGGACTCAGGACCGGTGGCGGTGTCGTGCGGGCGGCGTCCTGCGGCGCTCCGGCGGACGGCGCCGACTGGACGGTCAGGACGAAGTCGTCGCCGTGGCGGCTGATCCCGTCGACGACGGCCTGCTCCACGGCCACGCTGGCGTACTGGCCGCGGAGGACGACCGGGTCGCGGCGCAGGTCCTTGACCAGGCTGACGGCCATCGCGGCCATGACCACCGCGAAGGGCAGCGCCGCGATGATGGTGAGGTTCTGCAGCCCGGTCAGGGCCTCGCCCTCGTCCCCGAGGATCAGCATGATCGCCGCGACGGCGAACAGCACCCTGTCCACGTCCCAGTGCCGGTCGGCCACGCACGGCGGTGGCTCGGCGAGCGCGGGGTGCGTCCCGGACACGGAGACGTCCCGGGCCCGGACGGTGGCGTGCTCCGCCGCGCTCCCCCGGCCCGGAGCGCCGGTGCGATCCGGGCTCCCGCCGGCCGGGGCTGCGCTCACCGCGCCGGGGTCCGGGGCCCGTTCGCGCCCTGCTTCGTTCATGATGCTCCCCAGGGGTTGCGCTGACCGCATCGCGTTTCGCGGAAGGGAATCAGACGGGCCGGCGGGCAACAAGAGTCTGACGCCATATGCAGCAGAGGTGATACCGGGCCGCAACTTCTCCTGCTGTCGCGGACGCTCCGGGTGCCGCGGTCACGCGTCCCGGACCGCAGGACGTGCGCCCGCGGCGGACGGTGCGGTAAGACTGGGCACCGGCCCGTGGCCGACCACCATCGGGTGCCGGTGGAGAGGTGGCCGACACAGCGATGACGACCGATCAGGACCGCCGGTCCCCTGCGTGCTGCCTGGTGATCTTCGGCGCCTCGGGGGACCTGACCGCACGCAAGCTGCTGCCCGCGCTGTCGCGGCTCGCGGCCTACGGCGCTCTGCCCCGCGAGTTCGTGCTCGTCGGGGTGGCGCGCACACCGATGACCGACGACGAGTTCGCCTCGCTCTGCCGGCGGCACGTCGCCGCCGAGGGCAACCCGAGGTGGCAGGAGCTCACCGACACGGTCCGCTACGTGCACGGTGGGTACGACGACCCGGCGACCTACCAGCGGCTGTCCGAGGTGCTCGCCGAGTGCGACCGCGACCACGGGACGGGGGGCAACCGTGTCCACTACTTCTCGGTGCCGCCGCGGCTGTTCAGCCCGATCGCCCTCAGCCTCGGCAAGGCCGGCATGAGCCAGGCCGACGGTGACGGCTTCGTCCGCGCGGTCATCGAGAAGCCGTTCGGCTGGGACGAGGACAGCGCCCGCGACCTCTACGCCGACCTCTCCTCCTCGTTCGGCGAGGACCAGATCTTCCGCATCGACCACTACCTGGCCAAGGAGACGGTGCAGAACCTGCTGGCCCTGCGGTTCGCCAACTCGGTCTTCGAGCCGATCTGGAACCGGACCTGGGTGGACAACGTGCAGATCACCGTCGCCGAGACGCTGGGCGTGGGTGACCGCGGCGGCTTCTACGAGACGACCGGGGCGATGCGCGACATCGTGCAGAACCACGTGCTGCAGGTCCTGTCGCTGTTCCTCATGGAGCCGCCGACCTCCTTCCACCCGGAGGCGATCCGGGACGAGAAGGTCAAGCTCCTGCGCGCCATCCGCCCCCTCGACGAGGAGGCCGACATCGCCGCCAACGCCGTCCGCGGCCAGTACACCCGCGGCGGCACGCGCGAGGACCTCATGCCGGGGTACCGGGAGGAGTCCGGCGTCGACCCGCTCAGCTCCACCGAGACGTTCGTGGCGCTGCGCCTGGACATCTCCAACTGGCGCTGGAACGGCGTCCCCGTCTACGTGCGCACCGGCAAGCGGCTGCCCGCCCGCGTCACCGAGGTGGCCATGGAGTTCCACCGGCCACCGCAGCTGCCGCTGTTCCCCGGCTCCGAGGCCGGCCTGGAGCCCGACGCGCTCGTCGTGCGGATCCAGCCCGACGAGGGGCTGAGCCTGCGCTTCGGCGCCAAGGTGCCCGGCCACGCCTTCCGGGTGCAGAAGGCCTCGATGGACTTCTCCTACGAGAGCTTCGAGCAGGAGTCGATCGACGCCTACGAGCGGGTCATCCTCGACGCGCTCATCGGCGACCCGACCCTGTTCATCCGCGCCGACGAGGTCGGCCGGTCCTGGCGGATCGTCGACCCGGTGCTGCGGTACTGGAGCCAGGACAGCCGGCCGATCCCGCTGTACCAGGCGGCGACCTGGGGGCCGGCGGAGGCCGACGCCCTCGCCGCCCGCGACGGCCGCCGCTGGCGGCGCCTGCCCTGACGCCCGGCGCCGCCCGGTCGCTCAGCCGCGGACGACGACCCGCGGTGGCACGGGGTCGGCGGTCAGCAGCGCCACCAGGTCGGCGCGGCGGTCGCGGACGGCGGCCTGGTTGACGTAGCCCTTGTCGGTGATCTCCCCGGCGTCGAGCTGGGCGGGCTCGGTGAGGACGAGCAGCCGCTCGACGCACTGGGAGGAGCCGCCGCCCTCGGCGGCCAGCCGGGCCATCGTCGCGGCCAGCTCCCGGCGCAGCGACTCCTCGGGGACGCCGTTCCCGTCCACCCGGCCGGCGTGGTCGGGGTGCAGCCAGGCCAGGGCGGTGACGCAGTCGCCGTCCTGGCCGCAGACCACCGCGTCGGTGAGCAGGCCGTGCGATGCCGACAGCAGCTTCGGGCGCAGCGTGCCCACGCTGACGAAGGTGCCGGTCGAGAGCTTGAAGTCCTCGGCGATGCGGCCGCGGAAGACCAGCCCGGCCGCGACGTCGTCCGGGTCGGCGAGCGCGACGGCGTCGCCGGTGCGGAGGAAGCCGTGCTCGTCGAAGGCGGCGGCGGTGAGGTCGGGGCGCCGGTGGTAGCCCGGGGTGACGTTCGCACCGCGGACCCGGACCTCGGTCTTCTCCCCCACCGGCACGAGCGCCAGCTCGACGCCGGGCAGCGGCACCCCCAGGACGTCGCTGCGGGTGATGGGGAAGTGCGCCGAGGTCGCGGCGGGTGCGGTCTCGGTCAGGCCCCACGAGGTGGTCATCCGCATGCCGGCGCCGGCGCCGGCGGCGAGCCCCTCGATGCGGTCCCACAGCTGCTGCGGCAGCGCGGCGGCGGCGAAGAAGCCCAGCCGCAGGCGCGAGAAGAACGCCTCGGCCGCGGCGGGGTCGCGCTCGAGGTGCGGGAGCAGCGTGGCGTAGCCGGCCGGCACGTTGAGGTACACGGTGGGCCGGGCGTCGGCGAGGTTGCGCACCGTCCGCTCGACCAGTCCCGGCGCCGGCCGGCCGTCGTCGATCCACAGCGTGCCGCCGTTGGCCAGCACCATGTTGACGTCGTGGTTGCCGCCGAAGGTGTGGCTCCACGGCAGCCAGTCCAGGAGCACCGGGGGCTCCTCGGTGAGGAACGGCCAGATCTGCCGGATCTGCTGCTGGTTGGCCGACAGCATCCCGTGGGTGCACAGCACCCCCTTGGGCGTGCCGGTCGAGCCGGAGGTGAACAGGACCTTGGCGACGTCGTCGCGGCCCAGCGCCGCGCACCGGCGGTCGACCTCGGCGGTGGGGGCGGCGCCGAGGTCGGCGACGGGGACGGACTCCGGCACGTCGCCGCCCGCGCTCAGCACCGTGCGCCCCTCCCCCACGGCGACGACCGCCTGCGCGAAGGACGCGTCCTCGGCCACGACCAGGCCGGGCTCGACCAGGTCGGCCATCGTGCGCAGCTTCGCGTGGTCGGCGCTCTGCAGGGAGTAGGCGACGCTGGTGGGCACCACCGGGGCACCGACCGTCATCGCCGCCAGCGTGACGACGAGGTGCAGCCGGCTGTTGCCCGACAGCACCAGCACCGGGCGGTCGGCCAGACCCCGGTCGAGCAGCCCCTGCGCGAGCCGGTCGGCCTGCTCACGGGCCTCGCCCCAGGTCAGCCGCGCCCAGTTCCCGCCCACCCGCTCCGCGACCAGCAGCCGGTCGGGGTGGGCCTCGCTGTGGGCCCGGAACGAGTGGACGACGCTCACCGGGTGCTCGCCGAGGGGATCGGTCGAGCGGATCAGCAGCCGGCCGTCCGCCGTCGGCTCGGACTCGACGTGCGGAACGGCGAAGGTGGGCGCGCTCGTCGGCCGGCCGCCGGCAGGTGCTACGTCGGTGCTGTACATCGGGCGACCCCCTGGAGCAGGTGGTGACGCGGGTCATTGCCCCACGCGGCGAACACCGGGGTCAAGGTGGACGGCCGTCCGACACGATGGACGGTGAGTGCTGTCGACGTGGTGGCCGCAACGTCCGGCGGCTGCGCACCGAGCGGCAGCTGAGCCTCGGCGGGCTCGCCCGGCAGGCGGGCCTGGCCGAGCAGACGCCGGCCGACCTGGAGGGCGGCCGGGGCAACCCGACGGTGGAGACGCTGCTCGCGGTGGCCCGGGCCCTCGGCGTCGGCGCCCCGTCGCTGCTGGCCGAGTGGGGCAGTCCGGTGGTGGTCCGGCGTGCCGGCGACGCCGCGTGGGCCGAGCGGCCCGGCGGACGCCGCCGGGAGCTCGGCGAGATCTCCGGCACCAGCGAGGTGGCCACCGCCGTGGTCGAGCTGCCGGGGCGGGCCGCCCCGCCGGCACCCTTCCCGCCGGGGACGCTCCTGCACGTCTACGTCGTCTCCGGCCGGGTGCTGGCCGGACCGCTGGACGACCGGCACCGGCTGGGCGCCGGCGACCTCATCCGCTTCCCCACCGACGTCCCGCACGTCCCGCACGTCCTGGCCGCCTCGGCCGGCCCCGCCGTCGTCCACGTCGTGACGACCGTCCCGCGCGTGACGCAGTTCCCGCCGCAGTGACCCCGGGCGGCCCCGGACACCCGGCTGCCCCTAGCCTCGGCCGCGCCAGCGCTCCCCCCGCACCCCGAGGAGTCCCCGTGGACCTGACCGACGCGGTCGCCGCTGCCGGAGTCCCGAGGTGAGCGGTCTGGACCTCGACGCCCTGGTGGCCGTCGACGTCCACGTGCACGTCGAGCAGGACCTGCACGGGCACCTCGCGATGGACGACGAGCTGCTCGATGCCGCCGCTGCGTACTTCAAGGGCGAGCCGTACCACCCGACCGTCCCGCAGATCGCCGAGGACTACCGGGCCCGGCAGATGGCCGCGGTGGTCTTCACCGTCGACAGCGAGCCGGCCACCGGCCACCCGACGCTGTCCAACGAGGAGATCGCCGAGGCCGCCGCGGAGCACCCCGACGTGCTCGTCCCGTTCGCCTCGATCGACCCCGCCCGCGGCGTCGCCGGGATCCGCACCGCCCGCCGGCTGGTGGAGGACCACGGCGTCCGCGGCTTCAAGTTCCACCCCTCGATCCAGGCCTTCGAGCCCAACGACCGCCGGCACTACCGCCTGTACGCGGAGCTCGAGTCCCTCGGGGTGCCGGCGCTGTTCCACACCGGCCAGACCGGCATCGGCTCCGGGCTCCCGGGTGGCCGCGGGATCAAGCTGCGCTACTCCGACCCGATGCTGCTCGACGACGTCGCCGCCGACTTCCCCGGGCTCACGATCGTCATGGCCCACCCCTCGGTGCCCTGGCAGGACGCCGCGATCGCCGTCGCCCAGCACAAGGCCAACGTCTACATCGACCTCTCCGGCTGGTCGCCGAAGTACTTCCCGCCCCAGCTCGTCCGCGCCGCCAACACCCTGCTCAGGACCAAGGTGCTCTTCGGCTCGGACTACCCCCTGCTGCGGCCCGAGCGCTGGATCCGCGACTTCGCGGCCCTCGACATCAAGGACGAGGTCCGGCCCCTGATCATGAAGGAGAACGCGATCCGCGCCCTCGGCCTGCGGCGCTGAGCCGCCCGCTCCGCCGCGACCCCCGCCGGCGGCGTCCGTCGCGGGTGGTGCCGCCGACCCACGGGGGCTCAGACGACGGCGGTGCCGATGAGTCCCTTGCGGGTGACCAGGCCCGCGAGCTGCTCCTCCGAGAGACGCCCGGTGCCCGCAGGGCGGCGCGGCACCACCATGTACCGCGACTCGGCACTGGCGTCCCACACCGAGATCCGCGTCCCCTCCGGCAGCTCGAACCCGAGGTCCCGCAGCACGCCTCGCGGGTCCCGCACCACCCGCGAGCGGTAGGCCTCGCTCTTGTACCAGCCGGGCGAGGGGCCGAGCAGCGCGATCGGGTAGCAGGAGCACAGCGTGCAGACGACGACGTTGTGCTCGTCGGCCGTGTTGGCGACCACCTTCAGCCGCTGCTCCTGCAGACCTCCGGCCATCGAGAGCCCGACCTCGCCGATCGCGTCGTTCGCGTCCGTCAGCAGCCGTTCGGCGAAGCCCGGGTCGACCCACGCGCGGGCGGCGATCCGGGCGCCGTTGGCCGGTGAGCCACCGGCGAGGAACTCGTCGATCCGGCGGTCGATCTCGCCGTCGCCGAGCACCCCGCGGCGCTCGAGCAGGGCCTCGACGTGGCGCACCCGCGCCGAGATGAGCGAGCTCGTGTGGTCGCCGCTCACGCGTCCTCCTCGATCGGGGTCAGGTAGTCGGCCCACAGCTCCACCGTCACCGTGTGGTCCCCGGAGCCGAACAGGTCGGCGGCGGCGAACCGCACGTGCCACACCGGCTGCGCCGCGCCGCCGCGGCCGCGGGCCCGGTCGTCGGCCAGCGGGTGCGCGCCTGCCTGCTCCACCAGGACGCCGATGGCGCCGCGCGCGTACCGGGGCAGCCGGGTGTGGCCCTCGGGGTCGATCGTGCGGGTGCGCACCCGCACACCGGGAGCGAGGTCAGTCACGGGGCAGGGCCAGCTCGTCCGGCGCCGCCACGCCCTTCTCGACCAGCAGCGTGGTGATCGCGGTGAACCAGCGCTCGTAGTACGAGGCGGCGAGGTACTGCTCCGGTGGCATCCGCTCGATCGCGTCGCGGAACTCGTCCAGGTCGTAGACACCCGCCCTGATCAGCGCGCCGTTGAGCGCGAGGACGTGGGCCTCCCAGTCGGCGTGGAACGGCGGCTCGTCGGGCTCCTCGACGATCGGCGGGAACCCGGACATCCCACCGACGTCGTTGATGCGGCTCACCACTGCTTCCTACCGTCCCGCACCCGGCGCCGCACGGACGACGTCCCGCTCGTCGGCGCACGACGGCCGGCGACGGATCCGGAACGCGCCCGGTGTGTCCCGGCGGTGTCGAGTGGGTAGCCCCGGCGGGACCGAGCGTTCCCTCTGCTCAGCATGGTCGTCCCGGACCCGGCGACCGCGACCCCTGGAAGCTGGCCGTGCTGCATCACCTCCCGCCGGGTCCGGCGTGACACCTGCCGAGCGTTCCCCGTGGTGACCCCGCCGCAGGCGCACACCGGGCCGACGCACACCGGGCCGACGCCCGCCGGCCGCCGCTGGCAGTGGCGGTCTCCCGGCGTCGTCAGCTCGGTGCCCTCGACCCGCCGGAAGCTGCGGCACCTCCTCGACGGGACGGGGCTGTCCTCCGACGAGATCGAGGACCTGGTCCTCGCCGCGTCCGAGGCCGCCATCAACGCCGTGGAGCACTCGCCCCCGAGTCAGCCGTTCTTCGACGTCTGCGTCGAGTTCGCCGGCGGGGTGGTGACCATCCTCGTCCGGGACCACGGGCGGTGGCGCCCACCCGTGCCCGACTCCTACCGGGGACGCGGGCTGGCGATGATGTGCGCCCTGGCCGACACCACGGTCACCCCGGGCGAGCACGGCACCACGGTGGCCATCCGCAGTCGCCGATCGGGGTCATGAGGGACGAGCGACACCCGGGTCGTCCCTGCCGGCCGCGCCGGGTCCGCCCGGCGTCCCGGTCCGCCGGACGCCCTGCGCCGGCCGGGCCGCGACCGAGGTGGTGGTGATCCACTCGTCGATGGTCTCCCACCACCGGTAGAGCCAGTCGGTCAGCTGGGCCTCGTCCCGCGGCACCTCCGCGGCCGGGACGAACCACCAGCGCAGGTGCAGGGTCTTGTCCATGGGCAGGCCCCGCCACACGTCCCGCACCGTGCTCAGGTGCTCCAGCCCGGTGTGCGCGACGAGGACGACGTCGGCGTGCGGGGCCGCCCGCAGCGCCGCGGTGACCCCGGCCGGGCGCGGGGGCAGCACGTGCCGCATCGCCTCGGCCCGGCGCACCGCGGACGCCAGCCCCCGGTCGCGCAGCCGCTGGATGGCGCGCGTGCGGCGCCGCGGGGTGAAGTTCGCACCCTCGGGGAAGATCAGCAGGGCGTCCTCCTCCCCCAGGTCGCGGGCCAGGTCGGCGATCGCCTCCTCCGAGCCGTACCCCACCGCCGGGTCGGCCGAGACGAAGTGGTTGGGCAGCCGGTTGAGGTAGACGTCGATCAACGGGTCCAGCTGCAGCACGTCCTTGAGCACGATCCGCGGCTGGCGCAGGTGGTCCCGGTTCATCAGCGTGTGCACGAGGAGGAACGAGTCGCCCGGACCGGCGTGCCGGGACAGCACGACCATGGCGTTGGTCGAGCCGGGCACCCCGTCGTCCAGCGGCGACCAGGACGTGCCGTCGGTGACCAGCCGCAGTGCGAACAGCCGCTGCGCCGTCCGCATCAGCGCGTCGAGCAGCAGGCGCAGCACGGTGTAGTGGGCCGCCCGCGACGCCGGGGTGTCCAGCCGGCGCCCGAAGCCGCTGAGCACCCACAGCACCCCCGCGGCCGCCAGCCCGGCCACCTCCAGCGCGAGGTACACCAGCGCGAAGGACAGCAGCCGCAGCCCGCGCCAGCGCCCCGGCAGCCACACCGAGACGACCACCGCCACGACCACGAGCACGGGCAGCAGGACGACCGCGGCCGCCAGTGCACCGACGAGGAGCAGACCGGCGACCCGGCGCACGCGGCGGGGTGGCAACACCTCAGGCTCTCCCGTCCCCGGATGCGGTGATCCGGTCCAGGTGGTCGCGGGCCGCGACGTACGCCCGTTCGATCCGGGCGGGCACGGCGGAGAAGTCGCGGTAGCGCAGGTTGGCGGCCCCCGGCGGATCCGGGTCACCGGCGGGCAGCACGTGCACCGTGACCCCGGGTGGGAGCTCTGCCATGTCCGCGGCGAACCGGTGCCGGCGGGCGATCTCGAAGGCGACCGTCGCCACCTCCCACGGCCGGGTCGGGGGCCGCAGCGGACGGTCGATCCGCCCGACGTGCAGCACGTAGATCGTGTCGGCACCGAGCGCGACCGCCCGGCCGACCGGGATGCTGTGCACCAGCCCCCCGTCCAGGAAGTGCTCGCCGTCGATCTCCACGGCCGGCAGCAACCCGGGGACGGCGCAGGAGGCGAGCACCGCCTCGACCAGGTCCCCGTCGGTGAACCAGCGCTCGGCAGCCCGCTCGATGCTGGCCGCGACGCACTGGAACGGGACCTGCAGCCCGGCGAAGGTCCGCACCGGCAGGGAGGCCTCGAGCAGGTCCCGCAGCGGCTCGCGCGGGTGGAGGTGCGTGCGGGTCCGCACCAGGGTGCCCAGGCGGCCCACCACGGACCCGGCGAAGATCCGCTGGGAGGCCATCTCCTCCCACACGCCGCGCAGCCGGTCCACCGCGCCCGGCGCCGGGTCGGCGGCGACGAGCGCGCCGTTGATCGCGCCCACCGACGTGCCCACGACCAGGTCGGGGCGGACGCCGTGCTCGACCAACGCCTGCAGCATCCCCACCTCCGCCGCGCCGAGCACTCCCCCGCCACCGAGGACGAACGCCGTGCCGCCCCGCCCGGCCGGCACCCCTGGCGACCCCATGGCCGCATCGTGTCACCCGTGGCGGGACGCGAGCAGCCCGAGGCCGGACGACCCCGCGGAGCGCTGAGAGGCCCCCTGCAGGGTCCCACCGTGGCCCCGTCCCGGGCACCGCCCCTCAGCTTGCGAAGGGCGGGGAGGACGGGGCCACGGTGGGGGGCAGGGGGGTCCTTACTCAGTGGATGTGCGAGCCGCCGTTGACGTCGTAGGTGACGCCGGTGACGTAGCCGGTCTCCTCCCGGCAGAGATAGGTGATCAGGTCGGCGACGTCGTTGACGTTGCCGTTGCGCCCCACGGGGATG